>NZ_JAPFQL010000024.1 GCF_028446585.1 Intrasporangium calvum | reverse complement strand
GTCCCCGCGGTTTGAGGTGGAGCGCCGACGATGGCTCGGCGCGTCCACCTCAACCGGAGGAGGGCGGCGGGCCGTCGTTCAGAAGGTGCAGGTGCCGGGGTCGCCAGCGTCGATGCGCACTCCCTCGTTGCGCGGGACGTCGAGATAAGTGACCGCGATCTCCAGCGCGACGGTGGAGCTCTCGTTGCGGCCGAGGTGGATGTGGCCGTAGCCGGGGTCGACGTAGACCTCGCCGGCCGAGTACGAGTGGCCGATGCAGGACGCGTCGTCGCCGTCGTAGATGGTGAGGGTGCCGGCCTTGATCACCGCGACGGCGATCCCGGGGTGCGTGTGCCAGCCCGTGTGCCCTCCGGGAGCGATGGTGAGGTTCTGCACGACGACGTCGTACGGCGCGTTGCCGCGCGTCTTCACCTTCTCCACCGCGGTCCCGCGAGCGACGACCGTGCCGGACACCCCGGAGCCGGGGGTCGCCGACGCCGGGAGCGCGAGCGCCACCATGGCGCCTGCCGCGATCACTGCAACCGTCTTCGTGTTCATGGCCTCAGCCTTTCGCCCAAGTGCTGTGCCGACGGCTGCAGCGCGGGGTTGGCACAGCCCGGACCTGTGTCGGCACACCAGCAGCGTAGGTCCGGTGGTGTGACCCAGATCACATTTTCGGCGAAAGTGGCGGTGTCCGACGCCCGGTTTGGGGTGACCCGCCGCGGATGTCTCGGCGAGTCACCCCACCCTTTAGGCCGTGATGATGACGACGAGGTTGCGGGGGCCGTGGACGCCTTCGACCCGGTTGAGCTCGATGTCGCTCGTCGCGCTGGGGCCGCTGATCCACGTCAGTGGCTGCGCGGCTCCGGCCGCTGGACGCAGCCGGGCGACGGCGTCCGGCACGTCCGGGACGACCTGGTCGGCACCGATGACGCAGACGTGCGTGTCGGGCACGAGGGTCAGCTCGCGGCGTCCCTGGTCCGGGCCGTGGTCGAGGACGATCGTGCCGGTCACCGCGATCCCGACCCGGGCAGCGGTGACCACCGCATCCACGGCGTCGAGCTGGGCGTGGCTCGTCGCCTCGGCCTCCGGCAGCACGGTCACGGCGTCCCCGAGGCTGGCCGTCCAGGCAGCGTCCAGGCCGCTCGGCACGACGACGGACTGGCATCCCAGCTGCGCCAGCGCGTCCGCGATCGTGGCAGGCACGTCTCCGGCCGCAGCTCGGACCACCGTCGCGCGGTAGTCGGCCACGCGCTCGGAGAACAGCTCCAGCGTGCCCTCGTCACTCTGACCACCGGAATCTCGGGCCGCTGCCGCCGGGCGCTGGCCGGCTGGAGTCGTGATGTCGGCGACGGCACCGCGCACCCTCGCGAGGATCTCGCCCTTCGCGCTCATCGGCCCTCTCCCTTCCCGCGCTCGCGGGCCCACCACTGCCGGAACGACTCCTTCGGCGGCGAAGGCACGTCGCGGGCGTTGGACCACGCCCCCAGGCCGGGCACGGACCGCAGTGGCTTGCCTCCGGTGAGCCGTCCCGCGGTGGTCGCCGCGCGCTGGGCCGCGCCGAGCCGGCGCGGGTCCGACAACACCCAGGCCGCCGCCTTCATCGCAGCCGACTCGGGCGTCCGACCGGCCTCCTCGACCACCTTGCCGCGCAGCTCGACGAGCAGCTCCGGGATGTTGATCCGCACCGGGCAGGCGTCGAAACAGGCGCCGCAGAGGCTGGAGGCGTACGGCAGCGACTTGTCGATCGCGCTCGACGTGCCACGCAGCTGCGGGTTGAGCACCGCGCCGATCGGGCCCGGGTAGACCGAGCCGTAGGCATGCCCACCGGTCCGCTCGTAGACCGGGCAGACGTTGAGGCAGGCCGAACAGCGGATGCACCGAAGGGCCTGTCGGCCAAGGCGATCCGCGAGCACGTGACTGCGGCCGTTGTCGAGGAGGACGACGTGCACCTCCTGTGGCCCGTCGCCGTCATGGACCCCGGTCCACATCGTCGTGTACGGGTTCATCCGCTCGCCCGTGCTCGACCGGGGGAGCAGTTGCAGCATGGTGCCGAGGTCTTCCCAGGTCGGCAGCACCTTCTCGATCCCGACGACCGAGATGAGCGTCTCAGGAAGCGTCAGGCACATCCGGCCGTTGCCCTCCGACTCCACCACGACGAGCGTCCCGGTGTCGGCGACGGCGAAGTTCGCGCCGGAGATGCCGACCTTGGCACGGAGGAACTTCTCGCGCAGGTGCAGTCGAGCGGCCTCCGCGAGCCGCGGCGGGTCGTCGGTGAGGTCTGCGGGTGCAGGTCGCCCGACCTGACCCATCTCGCGCAGGAAGATCTCGCGGATCTCGCTGCGGTTCCGGTGGATCGCGGGCACGAGGATGTGGCTGGGCCGGTCGTGACCGAGCTGCACGATGAGCTCGGCCAGGTCGGTCTCCCAGGCGTTGATCCCCGCGGCCTCCAGGGCCTCGTTGAGCTCGATCTCCTGGGTCACCATCGACTTGACCTTGACGACCTCGTCGACCTCCTTGGAGCGGACGATGTCGAGGACGATCCGGTTGGCCTCCTCGGCGTCACGCGCCCAGTGGACGACGGCGCCGTTGGCCGTGAGGCTTGCCTCGAGCTGCTCGAGATAGTCCCCGAGGTGCGTCAGCGCCTCGTCCTTGGCCTCCGCGCCCGCGACGCGCAGCGCCTCCCACTCGTCGACCTCGCGCACGACGTTGCCGCGCTTGGTCCGGATCGTGTGGGTCGCGTGGCGCAGGTTCTTGCGCTGCTGGGCGTTGGCCAGCTCCTTGCGCGCCGCCTCCGGGAACTTCGGCATCCCGACGAAGGTGGCCGACGTCTGCTGCAGGGGCTGGGTCATGCCGGGTCTCCTTCGGTCGAGGCGAGGATCTCGGCGAGGTGCATGGTGCGCACACCGGACCGCTGCCGGCCGAGGATCCCGCCGATGTGCGAGAGACACGAGTTGTCGCCGGCGACGAGCACCTCCGCCCCGGTGTCCAGCACGTTGCGGGCCTTGTCGGACCCCATCGCGATGGACACGTCGGCGTTCTTGACCGCGAAGGTCCCACCGAAGCCGCAGCACTCCTCGGCCCCGCCCAGCTCGACGAGGTCGATGCCCCGCACGGCGCGCAGCAGCTGGAGGGGCCGGTCACCGACGCGGATCATCCGCAGCGAGTGGCAGGTCGGGTGGTAGGTGACCCGGTGCGGGAAGTAGGCACCCACATCGGTGACCCCCAGGACGTCGACGAGGAACTCGGACAGCTCGTAGACCTTGGGGGCCACCTCGTCCACCCGGCTCATCAGCCGCTCGTCCCCCTCGGCGATCATCCGGTGCTGCTCGCGCACCGAGCCGACGCACGAGCCGGACGGAGCCACGACGGCGTCGTAGTCCCCGAACACGTCGACGAACCGGCGGACGAGCGGAAGGGACTCAGCGGCATACCCCGTGTTGGTGAACATCTGTCCGCAGCACGTCTGCTCCGTGGGGAACTCCACCCTGCACCCGAGCCGCTCGAGGAGGCGGACCGTCGCCTTCGGCGTCTCGGGCCACATCGTGTCGTTGAAGCAGGTGGCGAACAGGGCAACGCGCAGATCAGGTGCCGAGCGCGGCACTGCGCTCACGGCAACATCCACGCGAGAACGGTCGACTGGAGGCCGACGAGGATGCACATCACGATGATGAGCCCGACGCTCCAGAGCACGACCTTGCGGAAGATGTCCGACTCGCGGCCGAGCAGGCCAACGGCGGTCGCGGCGATGGTGAGGTTCTGCGGGCTGATCATCTTGCCCACGACACCGCCCGAGGTGTTCGCTGCGACCAGCAGCGTGGGATCGAGCCCGATCTCCTTGGCGGCGGTCTGCTGGAGCGTCGCGAAGAGGGCGTTGGCGCTCGTATCGGAGCCGGTGACCGCCGTGCCGAGCCAGCCGAGGATCGGGCTGAGGAAGGCGAAGGCCACGCCCGCGCCGGCGATCCACGTCCCGATCGTGATCGTCTGGCCAGAGAGGTTCATGACGTACGCCAGGGCGAGCACGGAAGCCACGGTGAGGAAGGCGAAGCGCATCTTGTGTGCAGTCTGGACGAGCTCGCTCGCCCAGCCGCTGATGCCGACCCCGTAGACGAACGCCACGATGAGCGAGGCGATCAGAAGCATCGTGCCCGGAGAGCTCAACCACGGGAGGGTGTAGGTCGCCGACTTGTTGACGTCGCCCGAGTGGGTGAGGACCTCCCCGGCCAGGCCGGGCCAGGCGATCTTGATGTCCGTGCTCGAAAGCCACGCCTTGACCGCGGGCACGAGCTTCGCGATGGAGAAGATGACGATGACGAGCAGGTAGGGGAAGAGCGCCATCGTGATGCGACCGGGCGACAGGGCTTGGGCCCGGGCGTCGAGCTCCCGCATGTTGGCGTGGTGGTCGTCCGCGGCGAGCGGCTCCGCCGCGGCGTGCGAGCCGGCGGAGCCGGACTGTGCGGTGGCGGCGACCAGGGCGAGGTCGCGCTCGCGCTCCTCGTGGAGGGAGTCGAGGGCCTCCTCGCGACCCTGGGGGTGCCAGGCGCGGAGGAAGAGCACGGCGGCGGCGAGCGCGACGAGCGAGGCGACGATGTCGGTGAGCTCGACGGACAGGTAGGTCGCGGAGAGCCACTGCGCCACGGCGAACGCGAAGCCGACGACGAGAGCGACGGGCCAGACCTGGCGGACGCCACGGCGGCCGTCGGCCATGAGGACGAGCAGAAGCGGGACGAAGATGGCGATGACCGGGGTCTGGTGGCCGACGTAGGCGCCGATCTCCTGGTAGGGGATCTTCGTCAGGGTGCCGGCGGTGATGATGGGGGTGCCGATGGCGCCGAACGCGACGGGCGCGGTGTTGGCGAGCAGCACGATGGCCGCGGCCCGGAGCGGTGAGAAGCCGACGGCCATGAGCATGACGCCGGTGATCGCCACGGGGGCGCCGAACCCGGCGAGCGCCTCGAGGAGGCCGCCGAAGCAGAAGGCGATGATGATCGCCTGGATGCGCGGGTCGTCGGAGATCAGGTGGAACGTCGCCCGCAGGTCCTCGAAGTGGCCCGAGCGGACCGTGACCTGGTAGAGCACGATCGCCATGAAGACGATCCACATGATGGGGAAGAGCCCGAAAGCGGCGCCTTCGGTTGCGGCCAGGGTGGCGAGGCCGACCGGCATCTTGAAGAAGAGCCAGGCGACGATGATCGCGACCGCGACGGCGGACAGACCCGCCCAGTGCGCCTTCCAGCGGAGCACGCCGAGCGTGAGGAAGACGGTCACCAGGGGCAGGAGTGCGATGAGGGCCGAGACAGTGAGGCTGTCTGCGACGGGGGCGATCTCGGGTTGGTAGGCGCTGGGCAGTAGGGCTGCGGCGGTCACAGGTCCTCCGAAGTGCACGACGATGGGCAGGGAAGTGGTCAGACCACTGAATGCGGATGAAAGTAGGCCCGGCTCTGCGGCGCTGTCAAGAGGTCAGACCACTTACTTCCGTATCCTTACCCCAAATGGCATGCTTCTCTCGTGCCAGTCGATGCGCCCACCCACCCACCGGAGGTTGCCGCGCTCCAGGCCTTCGAGAAGGTCCTCCATTGGGTCGACGAGCGCATCCTGACGGGCGAGCTCAAGGTGGGAGACCACCTGCCTCCGGAGCGTGAGCTGGCGCGGCTCCTCGAGGTCAGTCGAGCCGCCGTTCGCGAGGCCGTCCGCACACTCCAGGCCCAAGGCGTGGTCCGCTCCGCCGTGGGCACGGGGGCAGCGGCCGGCACCAAGATCACGTCCGTCTCGGCCCACGCACTGACGCGCCTCCTGCGCCTCCATGTCGCGCTCGCCAACTTCCCGCTGCCGGACGTCGTCGAGGTGCGAATCACCTTGGAGCGGCTCAGTGTTCGCCTCGCGACTCAGCATGCCTCGCCCGAGCAGCTCACCGAGCTGCGCGAGATGGTCGAGGCCATGGCCGAGCCACACATCACGCGGGAGCGGTTCAACGACCTCGACACCGCCTTCCACGTCGCCCTCGCCGCGGCCGCCCGCAACCTGCTCGCAGCCGACATGACGGTGGCCATCCGCGAGTCGATGCGCCTGCCCATCCTCGACCGGTTCCGCCGGCTCGAGGAGTGGGCCGACGTCGTCGACGCCCTGCGTCGCGACCACGAGGCGATCTACGCTGCCATCGCCGAGGGTCGTGCCGACGATGCCGAGCAGGCCGTCGAGGCCCACATCCGCTCCGCGTGGCAGGCCCTCACCGCGGCCGACCACGAGTGACGCTGCCGCCTTTCCTATGCTGAGGCGCATGAGCGCCGACGACGGGACCGGGCACGGCCGGCACGGCCACCACGACGACGACCACGAGCACGGTCGCGACCACCACCACGACCACGACCACGAGCACCACCACGAGCACCACCACCGGGGCGGCCTTGTGGGTTGGGTCCAGGAGGTCTTCCGCCCGCACAGCCACGACTCGGCGGACTCGGTGGACCGAGCGCTGGAGTCGAGCGCCGCAGGGATCCGCGCGGTCAAGATCAGCCTGGTCGCGCTCCTGGCCACGGCCCTGGCCCAGGCCGTCGTCGTCGCGCTCACCGGCTCGGTGGCGCTCTTCGCCGACACGGTCCACAACTTCTCCGACGCACTGACGGCGGTGCCGCTCTGGATCGCCTTCGTGCTGGCCCGACGCCCGGCCAACCGGAGCTACACCTACGGCTACGGCCGGGCCGAGGATCTCGCCGGGGTCTTCATCGTCCTGATGATCGCGCTGTCCGCCGTCCTCGCCGGCTGGGAGTCGATCCGGCGGCTCGTCGACCCCCAGCCGCTGACCCACCCCTGGGTCGTCGTGGCCGCCGGTCTCATCGGCTTCGCCGGCAACGAGCTCGTCGCGCTCTATCGCATCAGGGTCGGTCGGCAGATCGGGTCTGCGGCCCTGGTCGCCGACGGTCTGCACGCCCGCACCGACGGCTTCACCTCACTGGCCGTCGTCCTCGGCGCCGCCGGGGTCATGGCCGGCTTCCCGCTCGCCGACCCGGTCATCGGGCTCGTCATCACCGTCGCCATCCTCTTCGTGCTCAAGGGAGCCGCGCGGGACATCTACCGGCGACTGATGGACGCCGTCGACCCCGACCTCGTCCTCCTCGCCGAGCGGACGCTCGCGGAGACACCCGGTGTCGCCGAGGTGGAGTCGGTGCGGCTGCGCTGGATCGGTCACCGGGTCCACGCCGAGGCGGAGGTCGCCGTGGACGCGGGACTGTCCGTCGTCGACGCCCACGGCATCGCCATCGAGGCCCACCACCGACTGCTCCACCATGTCCCGAAGCTGGCCCGCGCCACCGTCCACGTCAGTCCGGACGGCGCCACCGGCGCGGAGCAGCACCGCGTGCTGGACCACCATCTCGACGGCGCCTGACCAGGCGTCAGGCGTCAGCCGGTGGCCGAGGTCGTCTCCTCGGGGTCGGGGAAGAGCCGGCCGAGCATGTCGGCGAGGGTGACGACCCCGACGACGCCAGCCCCGTCGGTGACGACCGCCAGCTCGTTGCTCGTCTCACGCATCTGGCGGAGCGCCGCATACACGGGCGTGTCGCCGGTCAGCGAGAACACCGGCCGCATGACCGACTGGACCGGTCGTTCGCCCGGCACGGCGAGGGTGTCCCTGACGTGGACCACTCCGTCGACCGAGCGGCCCGCGCCCACGAGGATCCGCAGGTGGCCGGACTCGAGCGTGGCCCGCTGCACGTCCCCGGCGCTCGCCGTCGGAGCGACCATGGTGGGGGCGTTCTGCGGCCCGACGAGGTCCCCGACGGTCAGCGTCTCCAGCTCGAGGGCGCTCGCGAGCTGAGTCGAGTAGCTCGCGTCGAGGGCCCCGACATTGGCCGAGTGCTCGACGAGGTGCAGCAGGGCCTGCGGGTCCTGGCCCCCGGACACCTGGTCGGCCGGCTGGACGCCGAACCGCAGCAGGATGGCGTTGGCGCTCGAGTTGAGCGCTCGCAGAGCCGGACGCGTCAGCCACATGAAGCCCCGCATCGGCAGCGACAGGAGGGTCGCGGACCGCTCGGGGTGGGCGATGGCCCAGGACTTGGGTGCCATCTCGCCGACGACGAGGTGGAGGAAGGTGACGATGGCGAGGGCGAGCACGAAGCCGGCCACGTCGGCAGCCAGCGGCGGCAGCCCCCACGTCGCGAGGATCGGGGTGAGCCAGTGGTGCACAGCCGGTTTCGTGATCGCACCGAGGGCGAGGGTGCAGACGGTGATGCCGAGCTGCGACCCCGCAAGGAGCAGGGTCAGCTCGTTGGCGCTGCGCAGCGCGGCCCGGGCCGCCCGGCTGGTCGGGGCGGCGTCCTCCAGGCGGTGCCGCCGCGCGGCGATGAGGGCGAACTCGACGGCGACGAAGAACGCGCTCAGCGCGATGATCGCGATCGTCGTGATGATGACCGGAAGGCTCATCGACCGTCCCCCCTCTCGTCGGCCGGTCCGTCGACAGCGACGGTTCGGCCCTCGCCTCGCGGGTCGTCGATCGTCAGCCGCAGCAGCGACGGGACGTGACGCTCGACCTCGAGGACCTCGGCGGTCACGGACCGGGTCCGGGGGGTGTCGTCGGAGATGAGGTCGGCGGGGTCGGGCTGCAGCTCGATCCGGACGGTCGCGCCCACGTCGGGCAGGTCGCCGAGCTGGGCGATGACCAGGCCGGCCACCGTCTCGTAGTCGCCCTGCGGGAGCTCGTGGCCGAGCGCCCGCTCGACCTCGTCCACATGGACGTCGCCGGGCATGACCCACGTGCCGTCGTCGTCGACGACGGGCTCGTTGGGTGCGTCGGGGTCGTGCTCGTCGGTGATCTCGCCGACGAGCTCCTCCGCCAGGTCCTCGACGGTGATGATCCCGGCGAAGCCGCCGTACTCGTCGACGACGCAGGCCAGCTTGTCTCCGGTGGAACGGAGCTCCGCGAGCACCGCCGGCAGGCGCATCAGGGTCGGCACGAGCACGGCCGGGCGGGCGAGCGAGCTGACGGGTGTGTCGAGTGGCGCGCTGGTCGCGAGCACGTCCTCGAGGTGCACGACCCCGACGACGTCGCCGGTGTGGTCGAGGACGGGGTAGCGCGAGTGGCCGGCTGCCATCGCCTCGCGCAGCCGGCCCAGGTCGTCGCGCTGGTGGACGACGTCGACGCGGGTGCGGGGGATCATGGCGTGCTCTGCGTCCTGCTCGGGGAAGTCGAGGATGCGGTCGAGGAGCACGGTGAGGTCCGGTGGGAGGTCCCCGCTCTGTCCGGACTCGGCGATGATGTGCTCGAGGTCGCGGGGCGTCGCGGAGTGCTCGACGTCGTGCACCGGCTCGATGCGCAGCGCCCGCAGGAGCAGGTTGGACGCCTGGTCGAAGACCCAGATCAGCCAGCCGAAGACCTTGAGGTAGAGGAGGGTGGACCGCGACAGCCCGCGCGCGACCGGCTCGGACCGGGCGATGGCGAGGTTCTTGGGGACCAGCTCGCCGAAGAGCATCTGGACGAGCGTCGAGACGAGGAGGGCCACGACCGTCCCCACCGCGATGCCGACGCCGGCCGGGACGCCGCTCCAGCCGAGCATCTCGCCGAGGGACCCGCCGATGAGCGGCTCGGCCACGTAGCCGACGAGCAGCCCGGTGACGGTGATCCCGAGCTGCGCGCCGGAGAGCATGAACGAGGTCCGCCGCGTCACCCGCAGCGCTCGCTCGGCGACGTCGTCGCCGGCCGCCGCCTGGGCACCGAGCCGGGACCGGTCGACCGCCATGTAGGCGAACTCCTGGGCGACGAAGTAACCGGTGGCCGCGGTGATGAGCACGACGACGACCAGTCCAACACCGAGGGCGAGCAGCGGGCTCACGCAGACACCATCCCCTGCATCACGGCGGGCAAGGGATGGCGGGGATCGTCAGAGGGGTCCATGGCTCTCTTCGGTGGCTCTCTTCGGTGGCGGGCGGACGGTGGGCCAACGACCCGCCGTCCGCGTCAGTTCCGGAACCACCACGGTCCCAGATAGCCACGCTCCCCAGCCACCACCCCACTCGGCGGTATGCCGCTGAGCCGGCCCAGCGGCATACGGCAGGGTGGGGTTCCTCCCGCCCTCAGCGAGCGCTGGGCGGCAGGGTGTGCCGGAGCACCTGCTGCTCGGCGTCGAGGAGGTAGCCGCGCAGCGACGCGGCGGCCGCGCTCCGGTCGCCGCGCTCGAGGAGCCGGACGATCTCGTCGTTGCGCTCGAGGTAGGGCTCGTGGAAGCCCTCCTCGCTGTCCATGAGGTGGAAGACGAGCCGCATCTCGGCGAGCACGCCGGCCATGAGGTGGTCGACCCGCCGGCTCTGGCCGAGGCGGGTGATGGCGCGGTGGAAATCCTGGTTGGCCTGCGCGATCCCGGCCGTGTCGCCCTGCTCCTGCGCGGTCCGGGCGGTCTCGACGATCTGGCGCAGCTCGGCCGGGGTGTCGTCCGACCAGCCGGACCCGTACTCGAGGGCGCTCGGCTCCACGAGCAGGCGGGTGGCGTAGAGGTCGTGGATGTCGTCGGCCGTCGGGGTGGCCACGAAGACGCCGCGGTTCGGCTCGCGGGCGGCGAGGCGCTCGGAGATGAGCAGCACGAAGGCCTCGCGGATCGTGTTGCGGGAGAAACCGAGCGCCGCGCTGATGGTCTCCTCGGTCAACCGGGTCCCGGAGCGCAGGCTGCCGTCGACGATCTGCTCGCGCAGGGCGTCCGCCACCCGCTCGGCCGCAGACGGCTGGGTGGGGAGCCGATGGGGGATGAGGCGCAGGGCCTCGCTGAGCACGCGGTTGGGCACAGGGTCACTCTAGGGCTTCCGGCGGCAAGAATTGCCCTATTGCAGGATTGTTGAGCAATCCGGTACCTTCACTGAATGGCCACGACGAGGTGGCCGTCCCGGCGTCGGCACCCCGGCGCCCGAGAGTTGGGAGCAAGCCTTGGTCGACCAGACCGCCCAGATCGAGAAGCCCGAGCGTCGAGCCCCATCCCCGTCGGGTCGCAGCGCGCTCCTCGGCGCGATGTTCCTCATGGCCACCTCGGCCATCGGCCCCGGGTTCATCACCCAGACGACGAACTTCACCGTCCAGCTCGGCGTCGCCTTCGCCTTCGCGATCGTCGCCTCGATCCTCGTCGACATCGCGGTCCAGATGAACGTCTGGCGTGTCATCGGCGTCTCCGGCCTTCGGGCCAACGAGCTGGCCAACCGCGTCGCTCCCGGGCTCGGCTGGGCGCTCGCCGCGCTGATCCTCACCGGTGGGCTCGTCTTCAACATCGGCAACATCTCCGGCACGGGCCTCGGCACCGACGCCATGCTCGGCGTCGACCCGAAGGTCGGGGCCGTCGTGTCCGCCGCCATCGCCATCGCGATCTTCCTCGTCAAGCGGGCCGGCGCGGCCCTCGACAAGATCGTCGTCGTCCTCGGCCTGGTCATGATCGCCCTGACGACCTACATCGCCTTCACGACGAGCCCGCCCGTCGGCCTGGCCCTCAAGAACGCCGTCCTGCCCGAGGAGATCGACTTCCTCGCCATCACCACGCTGATCGGCGGCACCGTCGGCGGCTACATCACCTACGCCGGCGCCCACCGGCTCATCGACACCGGGCGCACCGGCCCCGAGCACGCGAACGAGATCTCCAAGGGCTCGGTCTACGGGATCATCGTCACCGGCATCATGCGGGCGATCCTCTTCCTCGCGGTGCTCGGTGTCGTCCACGGCGGTGCGGTGCTCGCCGAGGCCAACCCGGCCGCGAGCGCCTTCGAGCAGGCTGCGGGCCAGTTCGGTCTGCGGGCCTTCGGCATCATCTTCTGGGCCGCGGCGATCACCTCCGTCATCGGCGCGAGCTACACGACCGTCTCGTTCCTCACGACGCAGCAGACGTCGCGGCGCACGCGGGACCTCATGACCGTCGCCTTCATCGTCGTCTGCACGATCCTCTTCCTCATCCTCGGCAAGGCACCGGTCAAGCTGCTCGTCTTCGCCGGCGGGTTCAACGGGCTGATCCTGCCGCTCGGCTTCACCGCGATCCTCTGGGTGGCGTGGCGCCGGCGTGACCTGCTGCGCGGCTACGTCTACCCGAAGTGGCTGCTCGTCGTCGGTGTCCTCGCCTGGCTCCTGACCCTGTGGCTCGGCTGGCAGTCGCTGACCGGTCTCCAGGCCCTCTGGGCCTGACGGAAGGGACCATGGCAAGGATGGCGACGGTGGGGACCCTGCGGATCGACCTCAACTCCGACCTCGGCGAGTCGCTCGGCACGTGGCGGCTCGGCAACGACGAGGCGATGCTCGACATCGTCACGAGCGCCAACGTGGCCTGCGGCTTCCACGCCGGTGACAGCCTGACCCTCCAGCAGACCTGCGCTGCAGCGGCGGAGCGGGGCGTCGTCGTCGGGGCGCAGGTCGGCTACCGGGACCTCGCGGGCTTCGGCCGGCGGTTCATCGACATGGAGCCGGCCGAGCTGACCGCCGACGTCATCTACCAGATCGGCGCGCTCGACGCCCTGTGCCGGGTGGCCGGGGCGCGGGTGGAGTACGTCAAGCCCCACGGAGCGCTCTACAACGCCATCGTCACGCACGAGGAGCAGGCCGCAGCGGTCGTCGCTGCCGTGGTCGCGGTCGACCGGAGCCTTCCCGTCATGGGCCTGCCGGGCTCGGTGTTCCTCGGGCTGGCCGCCGCTGCCGGGCTCCGCACTGTTTCCGAGGCCTTCGCCGATCGGGCCTACACGCCCGAGGGGCACCTCGTGTCGCGGCGGCAGCCAGGTGCGGTCCTCCACGACCCGCAGGAGGTGGGGGCGCGCATGGTCCGGCTCGCCACCGAGGGCCGGATCACGGCCATCGACGGCACCGAAATCGAGGTGCGGGCCGACTCCATCTGCACCCACGGCGACTCGCCGGGGGCCGTCGAGATGGCCCGCTCGGTGCGGGACGCCCTGACTTCCAAGGGCGTCGAGATCGCCCCGTTCACCCGGTAGGGCGCCATGACGGATGTGACCCCTGCGGCAGCCGCCGCCGCGCCCCCGCTCCGGCTGCTGCCCATGGGCGACGCGGCGCTCCTCCTGGAGACCGACGGGATCGATGCCGTGCTGGCGATCGATGCCGCCCTGGCCCCGCACGCGGAGGCGGGCGAGGGGGTCTGGGCCGAGGTCGACGACCTGGTGCCCGCTGCGCGCACCCTGCTCGTCGTGGCCCGGCCGACGACCGACCTCGCCGCCCTCGGCAAGGCCGTCGTGGCCGCGGCAGCCGGGGCCCGGCTCGGGCAGGGGCCGGGGGAGGGCCGGGTCGTCGAGATCCCGGTCCGTTACGACGGGCCCGATCTGGCCGACGTCGCCGAGCTCACCGGCCTCAGTCCTGCCGAGGTGGTCGCGGCGCACACCGGCACGCCGTGGCGGGTCGGCTTCGGCGGCTTCGCCCCCGGCTTCGCCTACCTCGTCGGTGGCGACCCCCGGCTCGAGGTCGCACGCCGCGCTGACCCGCGGACCAAGGTCCCGGCCGGGTCCGTCGGTCTCGCAGGCACGTTCAGCGGGGTCTACCCGCGGGAGTCGCCGGGCGGCTGGCAGCTCATCGGGACCACCGAGGTCGTCCTGTGGGACGCGGAGCGCCGCCCGCCGGCCCTGCTCACGCCGGGCAGCACCGTGCGGTTCGTGGAGGTGGCGGGATGACGCGCCACATCGAGATCATCGAGCCGGGTCCGCTGACGCTGGTCCAGGACCTCGGCCGCGTGGGTCACCTGGCCGTCGGGGTGGGTCGCGCCGGCGCTGCGGACGTCGGCTCCTACCGTCTGGGCGGCCGTCTCGTCGGCAACTCGGACGGCTGCGCCGCGCTCGAGGTCACCTTCGGTGGCCTCAGCCTCCGGGCCCATGGCGACATCGTCGTGTGCCTGACGGGCGCCCCTGTGCCCGCCGAGGTCGACGGTCGCGCCCAGGCCCACGCGACTCCGTTCACGCTGCGGGACGGCCAGGTCCTCTCTCTCCGTATGCCGCTCAGCGGGCTCCGCACCTACGTCAGCTTCCGCGGTGGGCTGGCCGTGCCCCAGGTGCTCGGCTCGTCGTCCACCGACACGATGTCCGGGCTCGGGCCGGAGCCGCTCCGGGCGGGCCAGCGGCTCGAGATCGGTCAGCGCACCGAGGGACTCCCGCACGTGGACCACGCCGCCGTGGCGCCCCCGGCCGCCGGGGTCGTCGAGCTGGCCGTCCTGCCCGGCCCCCGTCGGGACTGGTTCGCCGACCCCGGTCGGCTGGCCGCGGCCGAGTGGGTCGTCTCGGGACGCAGCGACCGCAAGGGGATCCGCTTCGAGGGGGAGCCGATCGAGCGGCATACGCAATGGCGTGACGCGGAGCTGCCGAGCGAGGGAATGGTCCGGGGCGCGATCCAGGTGCCGCCCAACGGGCTGCCGGTGCTGTTCCTCAACGACCACCCCGTGACCGGCGGCTACCCGGTCATCGGTGTCGTGCGTTCGGCCCACGTCGACCGGGCGGCGCAGCTCCAGCCCGGACAGCAGGTCCGCTTCCGTTGGGAGGAGACGCGATGAGTTCGACTGAACGGCAAGGCGTGCGGCAGGCACCTGGCGTGCCGAGCGACCCGGCGTCGCTGGCTCCAGAGGCGGCTCGGCGACTCTTCGCGGAGGGACTCACGGTCCCGACCTCGGGATGGTGTGCCGGCTACGCGCAGGCCAACATCATCGCGGTGCCGCGCGGTCTCGCCTTCGAGACGCTGCTCTTCGCGCAGCGCAATCCGAAGCCGTGCCCGATCCTCGACGTGCTCGACGCCGGCGAGGTGCGTGGCGGCGTCCTCGGGGGCGCGGATCCCGGGTCCCACGCGGACATCCGCACCGACGTGCCGCTGTATCGCGTCTACGAGCGGGGCGAGCTCGTCGCCGAGGTCGCCGACGCTCGCGGGCACTGGCGGGACGACCTCGTCACCTTCCTCGTCGGCTGCTCCTTCACCTTCGAGCACCCGCTGCTCGAGGCCGGTGTCCCGGTGCGCCACCTCACCGCCGGGCGCAACGTGCCGATGTATGTGACGTCGAGGCAGTGCCGCCCGGCCGGGCAGCTGTCCGGGCCCCTGGTGGTGTCGATGCGCGGCGTTCCGTCTGCTCTGGTGGCCGACGCGGTCCGCGTGACGTCGCGCTACCCCGCGGTGCACGGCGCTCCCGTGCACGTCGGGGACCCGGGCGCGCTGGGCATCGGCGACCTGGCCGCCCCGGACTTCGGTGACCCGCCCGTCCTCGAGCCGGGTGACGTGCCGGTCTTCTGGGCGTGCGGAGTGACGCCACAGGCGATGGTGATGGAGTCCAGGCCCGAGATCGCCATCACGCACGCCCCGGGCCACATGCTCATCACCGACGCCCGCGACAGCGCCTACGCCGTCCCCTGACGAGGGCGCCGGCGGGTCCCCTCAGTGACCCCGCTTACACCACCCTTCCGTATGCCGCTGGGTTGCCTAGCGTGGACAGGTACAGGAGGCAGGTCGGCCGGCGGCGTAGGGCCGGATCCGGCTGTGACGGGGCGCACGTCCTCGGCCGACTTACCCGGGATACCCCCGGGGGTAATTTGGAGAGGGTTGGTCCATTCGTCGCGAGCGCCTGGCAGCGGAGCCAGGTGGAGGAGGTCCGGAGTCCCAATGAGTGTGAAGACGCACGAGCCGGTCAGGAACGGCCACGCAGAGCTGGACCTCCCGGTCCTCCACGCAACGGAGGGCAGCGATGCATACGACGTGTCGAAGCTGCTGAGCCAGACCGGCCGCGTCACGCTCGACCCGGGCTTCGTCAACACGGCCGCCTGCCGGTCGGCGATCACCTACATCGACGGCGACGCGGGCATCCTGCGCTACCGGGGCTACCCCATCGAGCAGCTGGCCGAGGGCTCGACCTTCCTCGAGACGAGCTACCTGCTCATCTACGGCGACCTGCCGACGGCGGCCGAGCTCGACGCCTTCGACCGGCGGATCCGCCGGCACACGCTCCTGCACGAGGACCTGCGCAGCTTCTTTGCCGGGTTCCCCCGCGACGCGCACCCGATGCCGGTGCTGTCGTCGGCGGTGTCGGCCCTGTCCACCTTCTACCAGGACAGCCTCGACCCCTTCGATGACGAGCAGGTGGAGCTGTCCACGATCAGGCTCCTGGCCAAGCTCCCGACGATCGCGGCCTACGCGCACAAGAAGAGCATGGGCCAGCCGCTGCTCTACCCGGACAACTCGCTGTCCCTGGTGGAGAACTTCCTGCGGATGTCGTTCGGCTTCCCGGCCGAGCCCTATGAGCTCGACCCGGTCAAGGTCAACGCCCTTGACCTGCTGCTCATCCTCCATGCCGACCACGAGCAGAACTGCTCGACGTCGACCGTACGCATGGTCGGCTCGTCGCACGCCAACCTCTTCGCCTCGGTGTCGGCGGGCATCAACGCACTGTTCGGTCCGCTCCACGGCGGCGCCAACCAGGCCGTGCTCACCATGCTCGAGTCGATCCAGGCCGAAGGTGGGGACGTCGCCGACTTCGTCCGCAAGGTCAAGGACCGCGAGGACGGCGTCCGGCTGATGGGCTTCGGGCACCGGGTCTACAAGAACTACGACCCGCGCGCCGCGATCATCAAGCGGACCGCGGACCGGGTCCTCGCGCAGCTCGGCCAGCGGGACCAGCTGCTCGACATCGCGCTCGAGCTCGAGGCGCGCGCCCTGTCCGACGACTACTTCTTCGAGCGCAAGCTCTACCCGAACGTCGACTTCTACACGGGGCTGATCTACCGGGCACTCGGCTTCCCGCCGAAGATGTTCACCGTCCTCTTCGCCCTCGGGCGGCTGCCCGGTTGGATTGCCCAGTGGCGCGAGATGATCGCCGACCCGGAGCTCAAGATCGCGCGACCGCGGCAGCTCTACGTCGGGCCGACCGAGCGGGAGCACCTCCCGGCGAGCCGCCGCTGACGCACGCCTGAATCCGGTGGTCCGAGGTGGACACGCCGCCGAGATCACGGCGCGTCCACCTCAAACCGGGGGGGTGAGTTTCATGAATCGTGACCGCTTCCTCGACCTGCTGCGGGCCGGGAGCATCCTCGCGGTCGTGGTCGGCCACTGGCTCGTCACGGACCTCTACTGGGTTGACGGCGAGGTCCGGCTCCGCAGCACGCTCGGGGAGGCTCCCGGCCTGTGGCCGCTCACCTGGGTGTTCCAGGTCATCCCGCTCTTCTTCTTCGTGGGCGGCTATGCGAACCGGCACAGCTGGCTCGGGGTCCAGCAGCGCGGCCGCGGCTATGCCGCCTTCGTCGACCGCCGGTTGCACCGCCTGCTGGCGCCGACCGGCGTCCTGCTCCTCGCCGTCGTGGTCGCCAACGTCGGCCAGGCGGCCGCCGGCGCACCGGGGCTGGGCGCCGGGGGAGAGATCCTCCTTCAGCCGGTGTGGTTCCTCGGGATCTACGTCGTCGTCTCGGCCCTGACCCCGGTCACGCTGCGCTGGCACACGCGCTGGCGGTGGCGCGTCGTCCTCGCGGCTCTCGGGGTCGTCGCTGTCGTCGACGTGCTGCGGCTGGCGGCCGGGCTCACCTGGGTGGCCTACGCGAACGTGCTCGTCGTGTGGGTCCTGGTCCACCAGCTCGGCTACCTCTACGCAGACGGCGGCCTCGGCCGGGGGCAGGCTGCCTGGCTGGCCGTCCTCGGTGGCAGCGCGCTGGTCGTGCTCACGATCGGGCCGTACCCGGCGCGCATGGTCGGAGTGCCCGGTGACGAGCTCGTCAACATGAACCCGCCGACGGCGGCGCTCACCGCGCTGGCACTGGCCCAGGTCGGGGTGGCCGTCCTCCTCCGCGCCCGGGCCGAGCACTGGCTGAGCCGTCCCCGCGTCTGGCGGGTCGTCATCGCCGCGAACCTGTCGATCATGTCGATCTTCCTGTGGCACCAGCCGGTCATGGCCGTGGTGGCACGCTTCCTCGCTCCCACCGGGCTCCCGCACCCCGACCCCCCGGGCCTGGGGTGGTGGGGCGTCCGCGTGGTGTGGTTCGGAGTCGCCGGCCTGCTGCTCGCGATCGTGGTGCTCCTCGTCGCGCGCTTCGAGCAGGGGGCGGCTCCCACACCGGCCGCGCCCACCCGTGCGGCCACCGTCACTGCTGTCACCGCGGTGACGCTCGCCGGTCTCGGCCTGCTCGGCGTCGCCGGCACCGACGCGGGACGGCCCTTCGCGGTCCATCGGGTCCTCGGCGCCTTCGACGTGGCCCCCGTGGTCGCCATGCTCTGCGTCGGAGTGGCCATGCTCCTCATGCGCGGTGCACGGCACAGCCCAGGCCGAGCACTGCACGCGCTCGGTCTGGGCGCCGCAGTGTTTCTCACGGTCGGAGTGGCCTACGCCCTGGGCGTCGGCGGGCTCGCATCCTCCGTCCGGCTGCTCGCTCTCGTCGGCGTGCTCGCCGCAGCCCTGCTCGGCTCCGCGGTCGCGATCCGCGCCGGATCGCGGGAGCCAGCCCAGCGGCATACGGCCGGCTAGCGGAAACGGCTGGGGGACAGAACCGCCACATCGAGACCCAGCTCGACGAGGTCGGCCGGGGCGCTCTCGCCGCGGATGAGTGCCGCCGTGAGACGGGCGGCCGCCGGCGCGGTCTGGATGCCGTAGCCGCCCTGGCCGGCGAGCCAGCAGAATCCGGGCTGGTCAGCGTCGAACCCGACGACGAACTGCTCGTCGAGCGCGAACGTGCGCAGCCCGGCCCACGACGCCCGGACCGAGCGCGGCTCCAGAGTCGTGACCTCCCGGATCTCGTCGAGAGCTCGGGAGATCTCCAGCGCGTCCGGCTTCGCGTCGCCGGGGGGCGATGGGGTCCGATCGGCGGGGGAGCAGAGGAGCTGCTCGCCCTCCGGCTTGAGGTAGAACGTCTCGTCGATGTCGTAGAGCAGTGGCAGGCGCTGCACGTCGATGTCCGCCGGAGCCGCGACCGTGAAGACGGTCCGGCGTCGCGGGACGAGCCCGACCGGCGCGGCCCCCGCCGCGGCGGCCACCTCGTCCGCCCAGGCGCCGGCTGCATTGACCACCACCGGGGTTCGCCCGACGAGGTGGGGACCGGCGTGGACCTCCCAACGGTCCCCGGCCCGGTCGATCCGCGTGACGCGACTGCTGCGCAGGATCTCGCCACCCCGGGCACGCAGGCCCCGGACGTAGCCGTGGTGGATGGCGTGGACGTCGAGCTCGCGGGCGTGTGGCTCGAGGAGGCCCTTGGCCACGGTCCCGGGCCGCAGGATCGGGCAGATCCGACTGGCCTCCCTGGCGTCCACGACGGTTGCCGTCGTCACGAGGTGGCGAACCTGGTCGTGGAGGGCGTCGACCATCTCGCCCCGGCCAGTCCGGGCGACCTGCAGCAGGGAGCGCCGAGCCATCAGCGGCGCGTCGAACCCGGCCGGCGGGTCCTCGAGGAACGCCCTGCTGCCGATCGTGAGCGCCCGGACCTGCGGGCCGCCGTAGGTCTCGAGATACATGGCCGCCGACCGGCCCGTGGCGTGGTGCCCGAGGGTCGCCTCCATCTCCACGAGCAGGACCGTGTGGTCGACGGCCAGTTCGTACGCCGCAGAGACGCCGGCGATGCCGCCGCCGATGACCACCACGTCGTATGACGGCGTCGCCGCGCTCGGATCCACGGCGCCACTCAACCACGGATCGGGACGACACGGATTGGGACGACAGGGACGAACCGTTGACGGACCCCGCCCTCCCTACCTAAGGTCGCCCTGTCCGTATCGCAGAAGCAACATTCCGCAATACGAAATATTCGCTGAAATTCGAGGATGGGTGATGAGAGTGGCTGAAGGCGTGCAGATCACGGCGGAGACCGGTGGACGATTCGCGGAGGTCCTGACGGAGCCGGCGCTGGACCTCCTCGCCTCGCTGCATCGGGCGTTCGACGCGCGGCGTCTCGAGCTGCTGCGAGCCCGGGAGGTGCGCTACGACCAGCTCGTCGCGGGGCACCAGCTCGAGTTCCTCCCGGAGACCAAGGAGGTCCGCGAGGGAGACTGGCAGGTGGCGCCGCCCGCGCCAGGCCTGGTCGACCGGCGAGCCGAGATCACCGGCCCGACGGACCGCAAGATGACCATCAACGCACTCAACTCGGGAGCGAAGGTCTGGCTCGCCGACTTCGAGGACGCGTCCACCCCCACCTGGGACAACGTCGTCCAGGGGCAGCTCAACCTCATGGACGCCCTCGACCGGACCATCGACTTCACGAGCGACGAGGGCAAGTCCTATGCGCTGCGCCCGGCGGAGGAGCTCGCGACCATCGTCGTGCGCCCACGCGGCTGGCACCTGTCCGAGAAGCACGTGCTCGTCGACGGCCAGCCGATGTCCGGGTCGCTGGTCGACTTCGGGCTCTACTTCTTCCACTGCGCCCAGCGCCAGCTCGATGCCGGCAAGGGGCCGTACTTCTACCTGCCGAAGATGGAGAGCCACCTCGAGGCCAGGCTGTGGAACGACGTCTTCGTCCACGCCCAGGACCACCTCGCCATCCCGCAGGGCACGATCCGCGCCACGTGCCTCATCGAGACCTACCCGGCCGCCTTCGAGATGGAGGAGATCCTCTATGAGCTGCGCGACCACTCGTCGGGCCTGAACGCCGGCCGGTGGGACTACATCTTCAGCGTCATCAAGAAGTTCCGCACCCGCGGGCGTGACTTCCTCCTGCCCGACCGCAACCAGGTCACCATGACCGTCCCGTTCATGCGTGCCTACACGGAGCTGCTCGTGCGCACCTGCCACAAGCGCGGGGCCCACGCCATCGGCGGGATGGCGGCGTTCATCCCGAGCCGCGACCCCGAGGTCAACGAGGCAGCGTTCCAGAAGGTGACCGACGACAAGACCCGAGAGGCGAACGACGGCTTCGACGGCTCGTGGGTGGCCCACCCCGGGATGGTGGAGCTGTGCAAGGAGGCCTTCACCAAGGTGCTGGGGGACCGGCCCAACCAGATCGACAAGAAGCGCGAGGACGTGCAGGTCACGGCCGAGCAGCTGCTCGACGTCAAGGCCACGCCCGGCACCGTGACGGAGGCCGGGCTGCGCAACAACATCAGCGTCGGCATCCAGTACCTCCACACCTGGCTCAAGGGCTCCGGTGCGGTCGGCATCTTCAACCTCATGGAGGACGCGGCGACCGCTGAGATCTCCCGCTCGCAGGTCTGGCAGTGGCTGCACAACGACGTCGAGCTCGACACCGGTGAGACCGTGACCCGCGAGCTCATCGACCGGCTCGTCGAGGAGGAGGTCGCCAAGCTCCCGGGCGAGCCGAGCGACTACGACGAGGCCCGGGCGACCTTCCTCGAGGTCGCGGTCGCCGACGACTTCGCGGAGTTCCTCACCCTGCCGGCCTACGACCGGATGCCCTGACCGATGGACGCGCTCGGCCTCGCCGGGCCGCTCCGGGCGGCCCTCGGCACACACAAGATCCTCACGGACCACCAAGAGCTGCGCACGTACGAGTGCGACGGGCTGGCCCACTACAAGGTCACCCCGGCGCTCGTCGTGCTCGCCGAGAGCACCGAGGACGTCGCGGCGACGGTGCGGGCCTGCGCGGAGCACGGCATCCCGTTCGTCGCCCGCGGCTCCGGCACCGGGTTGTCCGGCGGTGCCCTGCCGCGGGCCGACGGCGTGCTCATCGTGATGTCCCGGATGCGGCGGATCCTCGAGATCGACGCGGCCAACCAACGGGCCGTGGTCGAGCCGGGCGTGATCAACCTCCAGCTGACCCGCGAGGCGCAGCCCACCGGCTACTACTACGCGCCCGACCCGTCGAGCCAGCAGGTCTGCTCGATCGGTGGCAACGTCGCCGAGAACTCCGGCGGGGCCCACTGCCTCAAGTACGGCTTCACGGCAAACCATGTGACCGGCGTCGAGTTCGTCACTCCCGCAGGGGAGGTCGTGCACATCGGCGGCAAGGCCCCGGACGCTCCCGGCTACGACCTGCTCGGCGCGGTCGTCGGGTCAGAGGGCACGCTGGGCATCGCGACCCAGGCGACCGTGCGGCTCACGCGCAGCCCTGAGGAGGTGAAGACCCTGCTCGCCGCCTTCCCCGACACGGACCAGGCGGGCGCCGCCGTCTCCGCGATCATCGGTGCCGGCGTCATTCCCGCGGCCATCGAGATGATGGACGCCCTGGCCATCGAGGCGGCCGAGGCGGCCGTCCAGTGCGGCTACCCGGCCGGGGCGGGCGCGGTGCTCATCGTCGAGCTCGATGGCCCCGCCGCCGAGGTGGCGCACCAGTTCGATGAGGTCGAGGGCTACTGCCGGGCAAACGGTGCCTTCGAGATCCGCATCGCGGCGGACGACGCCGAGCGCGCCCTCTTCTGGAAGGGGCGCAAGTCGGCCTTCGCGGCCGTCGGGCGGATCAGCCCCGACTACATCGTCCAGGACGGGGTCATCCCCAGGACGTCGCTGCCGGAGGTCCTCCGCCGGATCTCCGAGATCTCCCGCGACGCCGGAGTGCGGGTGGCCAACGTCTTCCATGCCGGCGACGGCAACCTTCACCCGCTCGTCCTCTTCGACGACGCGAACGAGGGGGAGGCCGAGCGGGCCGAAGAGGTGTCCGGCGCCATCCTCGACCTCTGCATCCAGCACGGCGGGTCCATCACCGGCGAGCACGGCGTCGGCTCCGACAAGGCGAAGTACATGCCACGGATGTTCAGCGACGAGGACCTCGACACCATGCAGCTCGTGCGGTGCGCCTTCGACCCGGCGTCGATCTCCAACCCGGGCAAGGTCTTCCCGACGCCGCGCCTCTGCGGTGAGGTCCCGGGCCGGCACAAGGGCCCGCACCCGCTGGTCGCCGCTGGCAAGGCGGAGCTCTTCTGATGGCCGCCATCCTCGATGCCCTCAAGGCCGCGACCGATGGCCACGTCGCCGACGCCACCGCCGAGGACCACGTCGCCGGGGTGCCCGCCCAGTGGGTGGCCAGCCCCGGGTCGACCGCCGAGACCTCTGCTCTCCTCACGGCGGCGGCAGCTCACGGCCTGACCGTCGTCGCCCGCGGGGCCGGCACCAAGCTGGCGTGGGGCGCGGCTCCGGAGTCGGTGGACCTCGTCGTCGACACGACCCGGATGTCGCACGTCGTGGAGCATGCAGCCGGGGACCTCGTCGTCGTCGCGGGCGCCGGCCGCTCGCTCGACGACCTCGAGCGCGACCTGGCCTCCGCCGACCAGCGGCTGGGCATCGACCCGCCGCGGCGCGGCACTCTCGGCGGGGCCGTCGCCACCGGGGCCACCGGACCGGGCCGGCTCTTCCACGGGGCTGTGCGCGACCTGCTCATCGGCGTCCGCTTCGTCCGCGCCGACGGGGTCGCGGCCCACGCCGGAGGCAAGGTGGTCAAGAACGTCGCGGGCTACGACCTGGGCAAGCTGCTGACCGGCTCCTTCGGGACGCTCGGAGTCATCACCGAGGTCGCCTTCCGACTCCATCCCAACCCGGCCGCCCAGCGCTGGGTCACCGGTCCCGCGAGCGAGCCCAGCCGCATACAGCAGCTCGCCTCCGCCCTGGCCCACTCCCAGCTCGCGCTCTCCGCGGTGGAGCTCGACCGGTCCGCCGACGACTCGTCCGTCGCCGTCCTCGTCGAGGGCACCGGCCCCGGCGTCGAGCACCGAGCGGCCGAAGCGACCCGGCTGATGGGCGAGGGATCCCACGAGACCGACACGCCACCGGACTGGTGGGGCACGGAGCCCGCAAGCCCGAGCGGCGTCCTCGTCAAGGTGACCCACGAGATCGCCCGCCTCGGCACCCTGCTGGAGGCGCTCGATGCCGCGGCCGCAACCACCGGGCTGCGGGTCGCCCTCCGCGGGAGCCCGGCCGTCGGCACCGCCCTCGTCGGGCTCGCGGGCCTCGACGGCGATGACCTCGCCGCCGCGGTGCACGGCTTCGTCGCCCACCTGCGCGCCGGTGCCGCAGCCTTCGGCGGGTCCGTGGTCGTCCTCGAGGCGCCGCCCGAGGTCCGCGACGGGCTCGACGTCTGGGGACCCGTGGAGGCCCTCGACCTCATGCGCGCCGTCAAGGACCGGTTCGACCCCGAGCGCCGCCTGGCGCCCGGACGCTTCGTGGGAGGAATCTAGATGACGACACCCGAGAGCGGTCTGCCACCCGTCTCCACCCCGACGGGGACGCTCGGGACCGACGCCAAGCTGACGCTGACCCCGGTGCAGGGGGGCGTGCCTGCCTTCGATGCCCAC
The DNA here is from genome assembly GCF_028446585.1 of Intrasporangium calvum. Lineage (GTDB taxonomy): Bacteria > Actinomycetota > Actinomycetes > Actinomycetales > Dermatophilaceae > Intrasporangium > Intrasporangium calvum_A. The sequence continues at coordinate 12,684 of NZ_JAPFQL010000024.1, read as the reverse complement.
CGGCCACCGTCGGCCGAGCTGGTCTCCGACTGCGTGCACTGTGGCTTCTGCCTCCCGAGCTGCCCGACCTACGTGCTCTGGGGCGAGGAGATGGACTCGCCGCGCGGGCGGATCTACCTCATGAACGAGGGCCTGCAGGGCGAGCCGATGACGCCGTCGATGGTCGAGCACTTCGACGCGTGCCTCGGCTGCATGGCGTGCGTGACCGCCTGCCCGTCCGGAGTCCAGTACGACCGGCTCATCGAGGCGACGCGGGCCCAGGTCGAACGGCGCCACGAGCGCCCCCGGCGCGAGAAGGCCCTGCGGGCAGCGATCTTCGCGCTGTTCCCCTATCCCAAGCGGCTCAGGGCGCTCCGCGGCCCGCTGCGCCTGCACCAGAAGAGCGGACTGTCCCGGCTGCTCCGCCGCACCGGCGTGCTCGACCGGCTCTCCCCGACGCTCGCCTCCATGGAGGCGCTCGCGCCGCCGCTCGAGGCACGCGAGCCGGTCCCGGAGCGCACGCCCGCTCGTGGGACGCGCCGCGGCACGGTCGGGATGCTCCTCGGCTGCGTGCAGCGCGAGTTCTTCCCCGGGGTCAACGCGGCCACCGCGCGGGTGCTCGCAGCGGAGGGGTTCGACGTCATCGCGCCCTCGCGGCAGGGCTGCTGCGGTGCGCTGTCCGTGCACAACGGGCGGGAGCCCGAGGCGCAGCGGTTCGCCCGAGCCCTCATCGACACCTTCGAGGCGGAGCAGGTCGACCACGTCGTGGTCAACGCCGCCGGCTGCGGGTCGTCGATGAAGGAGTACGCCGAGCTGCTGGCCGACGACCCCGCCTACGCCGAGCGAGCCCGCGCCTTCGCGGACCGCGTGCGGGACGTCTCCGAGATCCTCGCCGAGGTCGGGCCGGTCGCCGAGCGGCACCCGCTGCCGATGGCCATCGCCTACCACGACGCCTGCCACCTGTCCCACGGCCAGGGCATCCGGGTGCAGCCACGGCAGCTGCTCGCCGGGATCCCCGGGCTCGAGCTGCGCGAGATCGCCGAGGGCGAACTGTGCTGCGGGTCCGCGGGGATCTACAACATCATCCAGCCGGAGGCGGCTCGCGAGCTCGGCGACCGCAAGGCGGCCAACGTGCTGCGCACCGAGGCGCCCCTGCTCGTGACCGCCAACCCGGGCTGCCTCATGCAGGTCGCCGCCTCGCTGGAGCGGTCCGGGCAGCGGATCGCGCTCGCACACATCGTCGAGGTCCTCGACGCCTCGATCCGCGGGTCGGACCCCGCCAGTCTGGGCGTCTCCTCGTGACCACCCCCCAGGTCGCCGACCCGGTGGCGCGCCGAAGTGGGGTGCAGTCCGTGGACCGGGCCTTCGAGGTGCTCGAGGCGCTGGCCGACGCGGGCGGGATCGCCACGCTGTCCGAGCTGGCTGGGACGACCGGCCTCCCCGCGCCGACGATCCACCGGCTGATCCAGTCGCTCGTCGCCGGGGGGTACGTGCGCCGGGACATGGCCCACCGTTATGCGCTCGGGCCACGCCTGATCCGGCTCGGCGAGGCTGCCGGCCTCACCCTCGGGGCGCGCGCGACTCCTTATCTCAGGGCGCTCGCCCAGCAGATCGGCGAGACGGCCAATCTCGCCATGCTCGAAGGCGACTCGGTGGTCTACGTCGCGCAGGCGCCGTCACCGCACTCGATGCGGATGTTCACCGAGGTCGGTCGGCACGTCCTGCCGCACTGCACCGGAGTGGGCAAGGCCCTGCTGGCGGAGCTGCCCGTGGCGCGCGTCGTGGAGATCCTCGGCCGGACCGGGCTCCCGGCGCGCACCGAGCGCACGCTGACCGACGAGGGAGCTCTGCTCGACGAGCTGGCGCGGATCCGCGAGCAGGGCTACGCCGTGGACGACGGTGAGCAGGAGGTCGGCGTCCGGTGCGTCGCCGTTGCCGTCACCGCCCAGCCCGCCCGGCTCGCGCTCTCCGTCTCCGGGCCCTCCGGACGGGTCACGCCGGAGCGGGTCCGGGAGATCGTGCCCGTCCTGCGCGAGGCCGCGGACCGGCTGCTCCGCGAGCTCGGCACCTAGCCGATCCCACCGCGGGAGCCAGCCCAGCGGCATACGACCCACGATTCCGTATGCCGCTGAGCCGGCTTCCGAGGAGCAGGTCCCTCCGCGCCGGGCTGGGTCACGCCAGGGTGGGCGGCTCAGGCTTCGGCTGCAGCCCGAGGACGGCCGCGAGGATGAGCCCCCCGCCGACCAGCGACGGCCAGGGCAGCCGCTCGGCCAGCAGCAGGGCGGCGAGCACCGCGGCTGCGAGCGGTTCGAGGAGCGTGGCGACCGTGGCGGCGGACCCGGAGGTGGTGCGGAGGCCGGCGTAGAGCAGGCCGTACGACAGCGCCATCGTCGCCACCCCCAGGTAGGCCAGCAGGAGGAGCGAGCCGGGGCTCGACGGGAGCACGGGCTCAGCGGTGGCCGCGGCCAGGCCGAGGAACGGGAGCAGGAGCACCGCGCCGGCCGTCGTGGCGCAGGTGGTCAGGGCCACCGGTTCGGCCCGCTGCGCCACGGTGTGGCCCAGCACCGTCGTGGCGGCGTAGGTCGCTCCCGCGACCAGGGCGAGCACCAGCCCGAGTGCCGGCTGGCCTCCCGGCGCCGGCGTCCCCTCGCCTGCCGTGGCGGTGATGAGGACGAGACCCGTGAGGGCCGCCGCGACGACCGCCACCTCTCGGGGCGAGGGCGTGGTCCTGGCGCGCGCATGCTCCCAGGCGGAGGCGAGGATCGGCGCCAACCCCAGCGACACGACCGTGGCAACGCCCACCCCGACCATGAGCACGGAGACGAAGTACAGCCCCTGATAGACCCCGGTGCCGCAGCCGACGAGGATCGCGAGTCCGGGGTGCGTCCGCATCGTCTCGGCGACGGCGCCCAGGCGACCGCTGAGCGCTGCGAAGACGACGAGGGCGACTGCGGCGATCGCCATCCGCCAGGCGCTCGCGGTCATGGCTCCGATGCCGTCCCGCTCGTGGAGGACGGTGACGGCCACCCCCGCCGTCCCCCAGAGGACTCCGGCGAGCGCGACCTGCAGGAGCCCGAGGCGACCGGGATGGCGGGACCTACCCGGCCTGAGCGTGCTCGACATCATGGCTGGCCGCCCTGCTGCACCCCGCCGATGCGCGCCGGCAGGCCGCTGCGGAGGGACGCGAACCGGCTCGGCGGGACGAGCACCACGGGGACCGACCGGCCGTAGAGCTCCTGGGCGACGACGACGGCCACGACGATGATCGGGTCCGGTTCGGCGAGCACCAGACCCGCGGGTGCGGTGCCCTGCCGGATCTGCTCGGCGAGGACCGAGGAGCTCGAGCTGGAGCCGCGCCCGCTGCGCATGGCGAGGATCGTGCCCGCCACGCACTCGCCGTGCTGGGGGTGGTGGCGGTCGATGATCCTGCCCGAGAGGTCGGTGCCGCCCCAGAAGGAGAGCGGTGCGTCGAGGACGAGCACGGGTCCGGCAGCCCGGCCCGGATGCAGGAACCGGCCGTCGATGGTCGCCATCAGCCCAGCGTCCCCTCGTCGAGGACGACGCGTCCGGCCCGAGCGGAGGCCACGCACTCGGCGAGGCTGCCGACGACGACGTCGATGCCGAGGTTGGCCGGGGCGTAGTGCGCCCACTTGCCGCTGTTGGTCATGGCCACTCGGGCGTCACTGCGCAGGATCGGTGTGACGTAGGTGCACGTGTCGACGACCAGCCGGACCCCCGCCTGCTCGAGGGGTGTCACCAGGCCGTGCTGCTGGGCCTGGGCCAGGACGGAGCGGTTGAGGGACAGATAGAGGTCCACGCGCTCCGACAGTGGAGGACCCCCGGCGAGGTGAGCTGCGAGCTGGGCCACCTCGTCGAGGGAGGCGTGCGGCGTGCCGATGCTCACGACGTCGAGGTGGTCACCGCGGGCGGTGGTCAGGGCGGTGCGGGCTGCGCGCAGGTCGTCGGGCGTGAGCCGGATGGTCTCGACCGCCGCCGGCGGGGCGAGCGGTCCGAGCGCGGCCTCGACCGTGGGCGCCTCCGGCGTGATGCCGACGACGTGGAACATCGCGACGCCGCCTGACGACGCCGCCGCCGCGCCGAACGCCTTCAGCTGGTCCTCGGACGTCGTGGAGGGCAGGCCGACGAGGACCGGCACGCGCGAACCGACACGCAGGCCCACGATGTAGCCGAGCAGCGCTCCCGCCAGGTCGCCGGTGAGCACGTGTGCCGGGATCGCCGTGCAGTCCACGAGCACCTGGCCGCGTCGCGCCTCGTCGGTGTGCAGCCCGGCGTAGGGGGCCCGGCCGGTGATCGCGGCGCAGATGTCGAGGAAGTCGCCGTAGCGGTCGGTCCGCGCTCCGAGGACCGAGTTGGCGAAGGCGATCGCGTTGGACTCGGCCCAGGCGACGTGCTCGCCGAGCGCGGGTCGGGCGTCGACGAGGTAGGGCGCGCAGGTCCACGTCGGGCGGGCCCCGAGCGCGACGTACGCCTCCATGAGGGCCCGCCCCTGCTCCCGGATCTCGCGGTGCTCCGGGGTGTCCGCCCGGACCAGGTCCGGGTGCAGCAGGTCCATGGAGCCGACGTTGAGGGTGGTGGGGACCCGGGTCCGGCCGCCGAGGTCGAGGAGACGGCGGGCGAAGTCGAGCCCCACCTGTCCGTGGAAGAGGCACCCGTCGATGTGCGCCGAGGTGACCTCGACGAGCCGTGGGGCGTCCCGGACCTCGGCCAGCCCCACCACCACGCGCATCGCCATCGCCACGGCCGGCCCCTGCTCACCCCGGAGCATGGCCTGCTCCTCGGCGGTGAGATGCAGGCGCGACCGCGTGGGCTCGGCCGAGATCTCGATCACGGACGTGGTTCGAGCTCTCCGTCGATGCGACGCCGCAGGCCCCACGGGTTGTCGTCGCGGACCGGCGCCGGGAGGAGCCCGGCCGGCACGTCCTGGTAGCAGACCGGGCGCTGGAAGCGCTCGATGGCCAAGGAACCGACCGACGTCGTGCGCGAGTCCGACGTGGCCGGGAACGGCCCGCCGTGGACCATGGCGTGCGTCACCTCGACGCCGGTCGGCCAGCCGTTGAAGAGGATCCGGCCGGCGCGGGTCTCGAGCACCGGCAGCAGGGCGGCGGCCTCGGCATGGTCCGCCTCGGTGGCGTGGATGGTGGCAGTCAGCTGGCCCTCGAGGCCGGCGAGGTGGTCGGCGAGGCGGGCGACGTCGCCGAAGCGCACGACCAGCCCGGCAGCCCCGAAGATCTCCTCGGTCAGCCCGTGGTCGTCAGCGAGGGCCGCGAGGCGGGTGGTGAAGACCACCGGCGCGGGAGCGTTGTCGTCGCCGCCGGCGAGCCCTTGGGCAATGGTCTGCACCGAGGGGTGAGCCCCGAGGCGAGCCGTGCCGGTGCCGAAGGCCGCCCGGATCTGCGGGGTGAGCATGGTCTGCCCGGTGGCACTGGCGGCCGCCTGCTCGACCGCAGCGAGGAACGCGTCACCGGCGGGACCCTCCGGGAGGAAGAGCAGCCCAGGGTTCGTGCAGAACTGTCCCGAGCCCAGCGTCAGGGAGGCGACGTAGCCCGCGGCCAGCGGCTCCGGATCGCCGGCAAGGGCCCCTTCGAGCACGATCACCGGGTTGGTCGACGACATCTCCGCATACACCGGGATGGGCTGGGGCCGGCCGGCGGCGGCAGCCACGAGCGCGAGCCCGCCGGCTCGGGAGCCGGTGAAGCCGACGGCCTGGATGTGCGGATCGGTGACGAGGGCAGCGCCCACCTCGGTGCCCAGCCCGAAGACGAGCGAGAAGACCCCAGCCGGCATCCCGGACCGCTCCGCGGCGCGAGCGATGGCCTGCCCGACCAGCTCGCCGGTGCCGGGGTGGGCGTTGTGCGCCTTGACCACGACGGGGCAGCCCGCTGCGAGGGCGGACGCCGTGTCGCCCCCGGCGGTCGAGAAGGCGAGGGGGAAGTTGCTCGCTCCGAAGACGGCGACGGGCCCGAGTGGGAGGTGGCGAACCCGGAGGTCGGGGCGGGGGAGTGGGGCGCGCTCGGGCAGCGCTGGATCGATGCGGACGCCGAGGTGGTCGCCCTGGCGCACGACCCCGGCGAACATCCGCAGCTGGCCGCAGGTGCGCCCGCGCTCTCCCTGGAGGCGGGCCAGCGGCAGGGCGCTCTCGGCGTGGGCTCGCTCGAGCAGCTCGTCTCCGAGAGCCTCGATCTCCTCCGCGATCGCCTCGAGGAAGTCGGCGCGGTCGCTCGGGGAGGTGGCGCGGTAGGCGGGGAAGGCCTCCGCGGCCGCCCGGGTGGCGAGGTGGACCTCGTCGGGGGCCAGGCAGGAGATCTCCGGGCCGAGCGGGCCGCCGGTCCTGGGGTCGACGGCGGTGAAGCTGCCGCCGGTGCCGGGGTGTGCCACGCCGGCAATGATCGACTGTCCGGTCAGGGGCATCGAGGGGTCCCTTTCACGCTGCGGTCGAGGCTGTGCTGTGTAACATTACACAGCGTGCCGAGGAATCACACGTGAGCGCGGTCGTCGTCGTCGGCGCCGGGATCGTCGGTGCGGCGTGTGCTCACTCGCTGAGTGCCGCGGGCGCGGAGGTCATCGTGCTCGACCGGGGTTCCGTGGCCTCCGGCACGACGAGTCGCGGTGAGGGCAACATCCTCGTCTCCGACAAGGAGCCCGGCGCCGAGCTCGAGCTCGCCCGCCTCAGCCGGGACGCCTGGCTCGAGGTCGGTGAGGAGCTGGGGCGCGAGACGCTCGAGCTCGAGGAGAAGGGCGGCGTCGTCGTCGCAGCGTCCCCGGAGGCGCTCGATGCGCTGAGCTCCTTCGCCGCCGCGCAGCGTTCGGCCGGAGTGACCGCCCTCGACGTCGCCGAGCCGCGGGAGCTCGAGCCGCACCTGCGTGCGGGACTCGCCGGCGGGGTGCTCTATCCCGAGGACATGCAGGTGCAGCCCGTCCTGGCCGCGGCGGCCATGCTGGAGGCTGCCCAGCGCAGGGGCGCGCGCTTCGTCGCGGGCGCCGACGTGGTGGCCGGCGTGCGGGACGCCTCCGGACGGCTCACCGGCGTGCGGACGAGCGCGGGCGAGGTGATCGGGGCTGACGCCGTCGTCAACGCGGCCGGGACGTGGGGCGCCCAGGTCAGCGAGCGGCTCGGTGGTCCCGTGCCCGTCCTCCCGCGCCGCGGGTTCATCCTCGTGACGGAGCCGCTCCCGCCGATGGTCCGGCACAAGGTCTACTCCGCCGACTACGTCGCCAACGTCAGCTCGTCCGAGGCGGGACTCGAGACCTCGTGCGTCGTCGAGGGCACCCGCGGCGGGACGATCCTCATCGGCGCGAGCCGGGAGCGGGTCGGTTTCGACACGACTCTCGACGTGGACGTCGTCTCGACGCTCGCGAGCCAGGCGACGGCGCTCTTCCCCTTTCTCGAACGCGTCAACCTGCTCCGCGTCTACCGGGGCTTCCGTCCGTACTGTCCCGACCACCTGCCGGTCATCGGGCCGGATCCCCGGGTGCCGGGACTCTTCCACGCCTGCGGGCACGAGGGGGCCGGGATCGGCCTGGCCCCCGGCACCGGGCGCCTCATCGCGCACCACGTCCTCGGTGGCGGGCCGCTTGCTCCCGAGGTGGCGGCCCGGTTCACTGCGCTGCTGCCCGACCGTTTCGTCCAGGAGGCGTGATGTCCACCTTCCGGTTCGACGATGTCTCCATCCCCTTCCGCGACGGGCAGAGCGTCGGCGCCGCCCTGGTCGCCCAGGGGATCCTCTCTTGGCGCACGACCCGACTGGAGGGCCGGCCGCGTGGCCTCTTCTGCGGGATCGGCATCTGCTTCGACTGCCTCGTGACCGTGGATGGCGTGCCGAGCCAGCGAGCCTGCCTCGTCCGCGCCCGTGACGGACTCGACGTCACGACGCAAGAGGGGAGTGGGTATGCCGCTGAGTGACCTTCCGCCCGACGGCGTCGTCATCGTCGGGGCTGGGCCCGCTGGGCTGGCCTGTGCGGCAACGCTCCTCGATCAGGGGGACACCTTTGTCACGGTCCTCGATGCGGGCTCCGGGGCGGGCGGCCAGTACTGGCGCCAGCCCGCTCCGCCGGCTGACTCGAGCGACCCCGGCGCGCTCCGGCCGGACGCCATGCGGGGGCTGCACCACGATCTCGGGACCTTCGCGGAGCTCCGGTCGCGACTGGAGGCCGGGCAGGCAGCTGGGCGGGCGAGCCTGCTCACGGACCACCACGTGTGGACCGTCGTCGCAGCGGAGGGTGGCCACGTCGTCCACGCCGTCGACCGGAGTGGCGGCCCGGGCCGCGAGCGCGCAGTGGAGCTGCGGGCGCGGCACCTCGTCATCGCCACCGGTGCCCACGACCGGTCCCTGCCCTTCCCGGGTTGGGACCTGCCCGGAGTCCTGACCGCCGGCGGCCTCCAGGCCCTCCTCAAGGCGGGCGACGTCGCGCTCGGCCCCCGGGTCGCCGTGGGCGGCACGGGCCCCTTCCTGCTGCCGGTGGCTGCTGGTCTCGCCGACCGTGGTGCGACGGTCGTCGGCGTCTTCGAGGCGAACTCGCCGACCCGTTGGCTGCGTGAGCTGCGGGCCGTGGCGGCGAACCGGACCAAGCTGGCCGAGGGCGCCGGCTACGCAGCGACGCTGCTGCGGCGGCGGGTGCCCGTCCGCACCCGGACGATGATCGTCGAGGCCCACGGACGCGAGCGGGTCGAGGCGGTGACCGTGGCGAGGCTGGACGCCTCCGGTCACCCCCGGCGCGACACCCACCGCCGCATCGAGGTCGACGCCGTCGGGGTGGGCTGGGGGTTCTCCCCCCAGCTCGACCTGGCCGTCACGCTCGGCTGCGCCCTGACCGCCGATGCGTCCGGCACCCCGGTCGTGCAGGTCGATGAGTGGCAGCGCACGAGTCGGTCCGGGGTCTCCGCGGCGGGGGAGGCCTGCGGCGTGGGGGGTGCGGCGCTGGCGGTCGCCGAGGGACGTCTGGCGGCCCGCGGCATCGTGGGTGCGTCTGCATCCGACGCGGAGACAGCAGGGCTCCGGGAGGAGGTCGCGCGCCTGCGGGCCTTCGCTGCCGCGATGCACCGCGCCCACCCGGTGCCGGCCGGCTGGGCGGACGCGCTCCGGAGCGAGACGGTCGTGTGCCGGTGCGAGGAGGTGTCGGCCGGGACGGTGAGACACGCGATCGCCGAGCGAGGGGCAACAGACGCCCGGCAGGTCAAGCAGCTGACGCGGGCCGGGATGGGCTGGTGCCAGGGCCGCGTGTGCGGCCACGCCGTCGAGCTCCTGGCCGGCGGCGGCTCAGGCTCCCCTGCGGAGCGGCTCGTCTCGACGCCCCTCCCGCTGGGTGTCCTCGCCAGCCGCAAGTCCCGTGCAATGTAATATTGCACTGATCTCTCGGGTTGCCTACTCTGGTCCTGCCGCGAAGCCGCTCGATGGCCGCGCGCCCACGACCTGAGGAGCATTGATGTCCGAGACGCAGCGCAAGCCCTGGCACGGTGTCATCGTCGCCACGAGCCTCCAGTTCGACGCCGACGGCGAGGCGGACTTCGACGCCTATCGCGACAACGTTGCCTGGCTCGTCGAGCAGGGACTCGACGGCGTCGCGCCGAACGGCTCGCTCGGCGAGTACCAGTCGCTCTCGTGGGAGGAGCGTGACCGCGTCGTCCGGACCGCGCGCGAGGCCGCGCCCGAGGGCTTCACCGTCATGCCGGGCGTCGGCGCCTACAGCGGCCGCGAGTCCCGCCGCCACGCCCAGGTGGCCAAGGACCTCGGCTGCGACGCCGTCATGGCCCTGCCACCGAACGCCTACCGCGCCGACGAGCGCGCCATCCTCGAGCACTACGAGCTCATTGCGGGCGTCGGGCTGCCCGTCACCGCCTACAACAACCCGATCGACACCAAGGTCGACCTGACGCCCCCCATCCTCGCCAAGCTCCACTCCGAGGGTCTGATCGTCGGGGTCAAGGAGTTCTCGGGCGACGTGCGCCGCTGCTACGAGATCACTGAGCTGGCTCCCGGGCTGGACCTGATGATCGGCACCGACGACACCGTGCTCGAGGTCGGCATCGCCGGCGCCGTCGGCTGGGTCGCCGGCTACCCGCAGGTGTTCCCGCAGGCCTGCAAGGAGCTCTTCCGGCTCTCCGTCGCCCGGGACGTCGAGGCGGCCCTGCCGCTCTACCGCCAGCTCCACCCGGTCCTGCGGTGGGACTCCAAGACCGAGTTCATCCAGGCCATCAAGCTCGGCCAGGACATGATCGGCCGCACCGGCGGTGGCTGCCGCCCGCCGCGCCAGTCCCTCACGGCCGAGCAGGAGAAGGTCGTCCGCGAGGCGACGCAGGCGCTCATCGACGCCGGCGTCAACTGAGCCATGCGCACCTCCGTCGTCTACCACGCGGTGGACTCGCACACCGAGGGCATGCCGACGCGCGTCATCACCGGCGGCGTCGGCGTCCTCCCCGGGGCGACGATGGCCGAGAAGCGGCTGCGCTTCATGGCCGAGCGCGACGACCTGCGCAAGCTGCTCATGTTCGAGCCGCGCGGCCACTCGTCGATGTCCGGCGCGATCCTCCAGCCGCCGACCCGGCCCGACGCCGACTGGGGGATCCTCTACATCGAGGTCTCCGGCTGCTTGCCGATGTGCGGCCACGGCACGATCGGCGCCGTGACCGTGCTCATCGAGACGGGCATGGTGCCGGTCACCGAGCCGGAGACCGTCGTGCGCCTCGACACCCCCGCCGGCCTCGTCGTCGCCAGGGCGCAGGTCCGGGACGGCAAGGCCGTCGCCGTCACCCTCGAGAACGTCCCGTCCTACGCCCATGCCCTCGACCAGCAGGTCGAGGTCCCCGGTTTCGGCACGGTGCGCTACGACATCGCCTACGGCGGCAACTTCTACGCCTTCGTCAAGCTCGAGGAGCTGGGCCTGCCCTTCGACCGGGCGGAGAAGAACCGGCTCCTCGAGGCGGGCCTGGCCATCATGGACGCGATCAACGAGCAGAACCCCGTCGTGCATCCCGAGGCGCCGGAGATCAACGTGTGCCACCACGTCTACCTCGAGGCACCCGGGTCGACGACTCGCCACTCGCGGCACGCGATGGCGATCCACCCCGGCTGGTTCGACCGGTCTCCGTGCGGCACCGGGACGAGTGCGCGCCTCGCGCAGCAGCACGCGCGCGGCCTGTTGGGCGTGGGGGAGGAGATCGTCAACGAGTCGTTCATCGGGAGCCAGTTCCAGGCTCGGATCCTGGGGGAGACGACCGTGGGCGACCGCCCGGGCATCCTGCCGAGCTTCACCGGCCGCGCGTGGATCACGGGGACGGCGCAGTACATGCTCGACCCGACCGACCCCTTCCCCGTGGGCTTCGAGCTCTGACGAGCAGCCCGGCCAGCCCTCGCCAGGTCACGGTTTCACAACGCGCCTCCAGCCTCTGGCCTACGTGGGGGTCACTCCCTACAGTAGGTGCAATGTCACACAGCAGTTGTGATATTGCTCACCCAGAGTGACGGCTCGGCCGTCAGGAGCGGAGACGTAGATGATGAGGAACTCACGACGCGTCGGCGGGATCGCAGCGGGCGCGGGCCTGGCCCTGCTGCTGGCAGCGTGCGGGGGCGGCGGGATCACTGAGAACAGTCCGGGAGGGGGCGAGACATCGGGCGACATCATCCTCGGCATGCTCACCCCGATGAGCGGCGGCAGCGCGGCCATCGGCCCGTACATGAAGAACGGCGGCCAGCTCGCGGTTGACGAGATCAACGAGGCCGGTGGCGTCATGGGCCGCCAGCTCAAGCTCGTCGTCGAGGACGAGGCCTGTGACCCGAAGACGGCGGCCGCAGGTGCCGCCAAGCTCGTCACCGCCGGCACCGTCGTCTCCGTCGGTGGCTACTGCTCCTCCGCGACGCTGCCGACCCTGTCGATCTTCGGCAAGGCCAACATCCCGATGATCATCCCGGCCGCCAACTCCAACGACCTCGTCAAGGACAAGCTGCCCAACGTCTTCCTCATCAACGGCACCGGTGCGCAGCAGGCCCAGGCCGCGGTCGAGTTCATGAAGGCCCAGGGCGCCAAGGCGATCGCGCTCGCCGACGACAACACGTCCTACTCGAAGGACATCACGACCCGCACCGCCCAGAACCTCGAGGGCGACAGCGCGGTCAAGGTCGTCAGCCAGCAGTCCGTGACCGCGGGCGAGTCCGACTACTCGGCCGCCGTGACCGAGATCCTGCGCGCCAAGCCCGACTTCGTCTACTGGACCGGCTACTACCAGGAGGGCGGCCTGCTCATCAAGCAGCTGCGCGGCGCCGGCTACAAGGGCGACATCATGGTGGCCGACGGCTCGGTCGACAAGCAGCTCGTCTCCATCGCCGGCGAGTCCAACGCGCAGGGCGTCTTCGCGACGATGACGCAGACGCCGCAGACGATCCCGGGCGGCGACCAGTGGATCACGAAGTTCAAGGAGAAGACGGGCGCCGAGCCCGGCCCCTACTCGCCCCAGGCCTACGACGCGGTGCGTGTCGCAGCCGAGGCGCTGAAGCAGGCGAACTCCACCAAGGGCGAGGACATCATCAAGGCCCTCGAGGGCATCGATGGCTTCGAGATCTTCAGCGGCAAGCTGAAGTTCACCGAGGAGCACACCCTGACCGAGGGTGGCTTCGACATCCTCGTCGTCAAGGGCGGCGACTTCGCGCTCAACCAGTGACGAACCGGTCCCCGGGGCGCGGCTGCGCCCCGGGG
>NZ_JAPFQL010000023.1 GCF_028446585.1 Intrasporangium calvum | reverse complement strand
CGGGCTAGGGGGTGGAGGGAGCGCCGTAGAGTGCCGGTGTGAGCGATGCACGGGCGATCGACGCCGCCGACTGGCAGCGCGCTCGCCTGCACGTCGTCACCGGCAAGGGCGGCACCGGCAAGACCACCGTCGCCTCCGCCCTCGCCCTCGCGCTCGCCTCCGCGACCGACAGCCCGAAGCGCGTCCTGCTCGCCGAGGTCGAGGGCCGCCAGGGCCTCAGCCAGACCTTCGACGTGCCGCCACTCGGCACCGAGGAGACCCGGATCGCCCGCACCAAGCCCGGCGGCGAGATCGTCGGCCTGTCGGTCGACGCCAAGGCCGCGCTCCTCGAGTACCTGCAGCTGTTCTACAAGCTGGGCCGCGCCGGCAAGCTCCTCGAGAAGTTCGGGGCCATCGACTTCGCCACGACCATCGCGCCCGGCGTCCGGGACGTCCTCGTGATCGGCAAGCTCTACGAAGCCAACCGACGCCGCAAGGATGGCCGGCACCGGGGAGCGAGCCCAGCGGCATACGACGCGATTGTCATGGACGCCCCGCCCACGGGACGGATCGGGCGCTTCCTCAGCGTCAACTCCGAGGTCGCCGACCTCGCGCGCGTCGGCCCGATCCACAGCCAGGCCGAGTCGATCACCGATCTCCTCGAGAGCGAGCAGACCCTCGTCCACATCGTCACCCTGCTCGAGGAGATGCCGGTGCAGGAGACGATCGAGGCGATCCGCGAGCTGCGTGCGAAAGACCTGCGCGTCGGGATCGTCTTCGTCAACATGGTCCGCGACCCGCTCCTCGACGACGTGGCGCTCGAGCAGGCCCGCAACGGCAGGCTGCACAAGGCGTCGATCAGCGGGCAGCTCGCCGATGCCGGCGTCAAGGCCAGTCCGGAGCTCGTCGACGGGCTGCTCCAGGAGGCCTACGACCACGCGCACCGGGTCGATCTCGAGAGCGAGCAGCTCGCCCTCCTCGAGGAGACGGGCCTGCCTCTCGTCCTCCTGCCCGCCCTGCCCGAGGGCGTCGACTCGGGCTCGGTCCGGGAGCTCGCCGACATCCTGCTCGACGAGCTCGAGGAGGTGGGCCTGACCCGATGACCCAGACCAAGGAGACCGCCCACCCCGCGCACGTCCGCGCCGCGCAGGCCGCACCCCACCTCGACATCGACGGGATGATCGCCGACCGGGGCGTCGAGGTCGTCGTGTGCTGCGGCGCCGGAGGTGTCGGCAAGACGACCACCGCGGCCGCGCTGGGCCTGCGGGCCGCGGAGGCCGGGCGCCGCGTCGTCGTTCTGACCATCGACCCGGCTCGGCGGCTCGCCCAGGCGCTCGGACTCAGCGAGCTCGACAACACGCCGCGCCCCGTGAGCGGTTTCGACACCGCGGCCGGCGGCAGCCTCGACGCGATGATGCTCGACATGAAGCGGACCTTTGACGAGGTGGTGCTGGCCCACGCCGACCCTGGCAAGGCGGAGCAGATCCTCGCCAACCCCTTCTACCAGGCGGTCAGCTCGTCGTTCGCGGGCACGCAGGAGTACATGGCGATGGAGAAGCTCGGCCAGCTCAAGGCCGCCGCCGATTCCGCACCGGACGGCTGGGACCTCATCATCGTCGACACCCCGCCATCGCGATCGGCGCTCGACTTCCTCGACGCGCCGAACCGGCTCGGCAGCTTCCTCGACGGCCGGTTCATCCGGCTGCTGAGCGCCCCCGCCAAGGCGAGTGGCCGTGCCGGTGTCAAGGTCTTCGGCCTCGGCGTCCAGCTCGTCAGCAGCACGATGACGAAGATCCTCGGCGGCCAGTTCCTCAGCGACGTCCAGACGTTCGTCGCGGCGCTCGACACGATGTTCGGTGGCTTCCGCGAGCGCGCCGACCAGACCTACCGGCTGCTGTCGCGCGAGGGGACGTCGTTCCTCGTGGTCGCCGCTCCCGAGCGGGACGCGTTGCGTGAGGCGTCCTACTTCGTCGACCGGCTCCAAGCGGACCGTATGCCGCTGAGCGGGCTCGTCGTCAACCGCATGGGTCGCGTCTCGGCCGGGGCCCTGACGCCCTCCCGCGCGCTCGCCGTCGCAGAGGCGCTGGAGGACAGTGGTGGGCCGAAGTCGGCCGAGAACGCCGCCGGACTGTTGCGCCTGCACGCGGCCGTCGTGACGATCGCGCAGCGGCAGCGAGAGCTGGCTGAGCGGTTCTCCCGCTCGCACCCGGACGTGCCGGTGGTGCAGGTGCCGGCGCTGAACCGGGACGTGCACGACCTGGACAGTCTCCGAGAGGTCGGGAACGCGCTTGCTGGGCCGTGATCCCCGCGTCACGACCCAGCAAGTGGTCTCGCATGCGCCTCAGGCGGACTTGGCCTGGGCTTCCATCCCGGCGCGCAGTGCGAGCTTCCACGATGTGATGTCCGGCCGCTTGCGGAGCAGTGCGCGCCGCTCGCGCTCGGTCATCCCACCCCAGACCCCGAACTCCGTCCGGTTGTCGAGGGCCTCAGCCAGGCACTGGGCCAGCACGGGGCAGGTCTTGCAGACCGCCTTCGCCTCGTGCTGCGCCTTGCCCCTGACGAAGAGCGCATCCGGGTCCTGACCCGTGCACGCCGCCTGGCTGGCCCACTCGTCGACCCATGTTGTCGAAATGGTGGCGACACTCATTCTGTTCTACCCCTCCCCGCCCGGCGCCTCCCACGACACCGAGTTGGACCAGGACCGTCCCACCGGTCCTGACCGAGCCCCCTTCCGGCCCAAATGAGACATTACGAGTGACCGCCCGAACCGGACATAGGCCGAATGCATCATTTGCGCAGGTGGGTGACTAGTCACCGGCTGACCAGCAGTGATCCGCCGGGACCACCCTCAGAGGCACCGACGGCCCGGGCTGATACCACAGGGGCAGCGGTTACCCTTGGGCGCATGTCGTCCTCCCGCACCACGTCCATCGGCGGCGTCATCAGCCTGCTCGGCGCCTTCCTCGCGGCAGCCATGGTGCTCGGCCTCCTGGCGGCCGGGCTCTTCATGCCCGCCGTGGGTGCGACCGGCGCCATCGCCCGCAGTGGCGTCGACATCTTCAACGAGCTGCCGGGCGAGTTCAAGACCGACCCGCTGAGCCAGCAGTCGCGGATCCTCTCCGCGGACGGCAAGGTCATCGCGACCCCCGCGGAGCAGAACCGCGTCATCGTGCCGCTGAAGAAGGTCGCGCCGATCATGCGTGAGGCGCAGATCGCGATCGAGGACCACCGGTTCTACGACCACGGCGGCTTCGACCTGCAGGGCGTGGTGCGCGCCGCGATCGCCAACATCCGCACCGGCCAGACGACCTCCGGTGCCTCGTCACTGACGCAGCAGTACGTCAAGATCTCCCTCCAGTACTCCGCGCTCAACCAGGGAGACAAGGAAGCAGCGCAGGCCGCGATCCGCAAGGACTACATGCGCAAGCTCAAGGAGCTCAAGTACGCCATCACGCTCGAGAAGCAGATGACGAAGGACGAGATCCTCCAGGGCTATCTCAACCTCGTCTACTACGGAGACCAGGCCTACGGCGTCGAGGCCGCGTCCCAGCACTACTTCTCGATCCCGGCCAGCAAGCTGAGCCTCTCGCAGGCCGCCCTCCTCGCCGGCCTGACGCAGAACCCCGGCACCACGGACCCGGTCAACTACCCGGAGCGCGCCCTGGCCCGCCGCAACGTCGTGCTCGACCGGATGCGCGAACTCGGCAAGATCTCCGACAAGGACTGGACCGCGGCGAAGAAGCGGACGATCAAGCAGGACCTCAAGGTCTCGCAGCCCAAGAGCACCTGCCTCGCGTCGCCCTACCCGTACTGGTGCGAGTTCGTCATCAACTACGTCGAGGCCATGCCCGAGCTCGGCAAGACCGTGGAGGCCCGCCGTCGACTGCTGCGCACGGGCGGCATCACCGTGCACACGACCCTCGACTCGAAGATCCAGAAGATCGTCCAGGAAGAGGTCACCCGCAAGGTCCCGATCGGCGACCCGTCCAACGTCGGCGCCGCCGCCTACGTCACGGAGCCGGGGACGGGCCGGGTGCTCGGGTTCGCCCAGAACACGAAGTACACGGTTGGCAAGCAGAGCCGCGGCAAGACGGGGATCGCCTGGGCCCTGGACAAGAGGTGGGGCGGGTCCGGCGGCTTCCAGTTCGGCTCGACGGCCAAGGCCTTCGCCCTGCTGACCGCGATGGAGTCCGGCATGAGCACCAAGGCCTCGGTCAACGCCAAGCCGGCCGGGGACAAGCCGTACACCTACCAGCCCAGCGAGTTCCCACAGCCGTGCGGGCTCTACGAGCCATGGCCGGTGCGCAACGACACGCCGTGGAAGGGCGGGCGGATGAGCCTCATGGAGGCGACTGCGCTCTCTACCAACACGGCCTTCGTCGCCCTCGCCCAGCAGCTCGGGGGGTGCAAGGTCCGCGACACGATGAACCGGATCGGCCTGCACCAGGCCGACGGCAAGCCGATGGGCAAGATCCCGGCCGAGTACATCCTCGGCGCGGACGAGGTCTCACCGCAGGGTGTGGCGCACGCCTACGCGACTCTGGCCGCGGACGGCAAGAAGTGCTCGATGGTCGTCGTCACCAAGGTGACGCAGGGCTCAAAGGTCCTCGCAGCGCCGAAGACCAAGTGCGATCAGGTCGCCAAGGCCGACTACGTCCGCGGGACGCACAAGTTCCTCGAGTACAACATGACCAACGGTTCGGGCGTCCGCAACCAGCTCGACGGGCGGGAGTCGGCCGGCAAGACCGGAACGTCGGACAAGAACAACGAGTCGTGGTTCGCCGGCTACACGCCCAACCTCGCGACGGCCGTGTGGGTCGGCACGCCGGATGACGGCAACAAGCGCCTCATGAAGAACGTCCGGATTGGCGGCTCGTTCTACCCGGTCATGCACGGTGCCTCGATCGCCGCGCCGATCTGGAAGGGCATCATGAGTCGCGCCCTCGAAGGCGAGCCGATCATCAAGTTCAAGGAGCCGTCCGACAAGGTCCTCAACGGCGACCTCATCGACATCCCGAGCGTCAACGGGCGCACGGTCGCCGAGGCGACGAAGATCCTCGAGGACGCCGGCTTCGGTGTCGACGTCGGCGGCTCGATGGCGTCCAGCATCCCCAAGGGCCTCGTGGCGGGTACCTCGCCGTTCGGTCGCGCTCCCAAGGGCAGCGTCGTCACCATCTACACGTCGGAGGGCCCGAGCGAGCCGAAGGACAAGGACAAGGGCAAGCCTGACCCAAGCCAGACCATCACCATCGAACCGCCCCCTGACGGTGGTGGCGGCCCCGGCAAACCGCCGAAGCCCGACTCCACCCTCACCA
This sequence comes from Intrasporangium calvum, assembly GCF_028446585.1. GTDB lineage: Bacteria > Actinomycetota > Actinomycetes > Actinomycetales > Dermatophilaceae > Intrasporangium > Intrasporangium calvum_A. The sequence goes on along the minus strand of NZ_JAPFQL010000023.1, from coordinate 32,004 downwards.
CCGAAGCCACCGGCTGAGGCCAGGAGCAGGCGGCGGCCAGCCCAGCGGCATACGGCAGCACGACGAAGGCCCCGACACGAGCGTGTCGGGGCCTTCGTCGTGAACTCAGCCGGCGAGGACCCTGCGGACGATCGCGGCGACGCGGCCGCCCTCGGCGCGACCGGCGACCGCAGCATTGGCTGCCTTCATCGCGACACCCATCTGGGCCATCCCCGTGGCCCCGGAAGACGCGACGGCCTCGCGGACGATCGCCTCGAGCTCCGACTCGTCGAGCTGCTTCGGCAGGTAGGTCTCGAGGATGGCGAGCTCGGCCTGCTCGGTCGCGGCCAGCTCGGCCCGGCCGGCCCCCGTGTAGGCCTCCGCGGCCTCGCGACGCTTCTTGGCCTCCTTGGCGAGCACCTTGAGGACGTCGTCGTCGCTCAGCTCACGATGCTCCTGGCCCGCGACCTCCTCGGTGGTGACCGCAGTCAGAGCCATGCGGATCGTGCCGGCCCGCACCTGGTCGCGCTCCCGCATCGCCGCGGTCAGATCGGCCTTCAGCTGCTCCTTGAGGGTGCTCATGCGGCCAGTCTCTCAGGTCGGCACGGGCGCGCCGGAATTGCTTTTCGCGCGGTTGCGAGTGCGAGGATGGGCGACATGCGCGCCCTGACCAAGACCGTCCTCGGCGTCGGCCTCGCCGGCGCAGGCGTCCTCGGCTGGGCGTCGCTCGTCGAGCGCAACGCCTTCGTGCTCAGGCGGTTCGAGCTGCCGGTTCTGCCCGAGGGCGCCGAGCCGCTGCGGGTGCTGCACCTGTCGGACATCCACCTCCTGCCGAGGCAGCAGCGCAAGGCACAGTGGGTGCGCGACCTCGAGTCGCTCGATCCCGATCTCATCGTCAACACCGGCGACAACATCGCGGCCCACGATGCGGTGCCCGCGGCGCTCGACGCCTTCGGTCCCCTGCTCGACCGGCCGGGGGTCTTCGTGCTGGGGTCCAACGACTACTTCGCGCCGAAGGTGAAGAACCCCTTCCGCTACCTGACGCGACACCACGCGAAGGGCACCGGCGACACCTCCCGGCTGCCCACCGGCGACCTCGTCCACGGCTTCACCTCGCGCGGCTGGGTCGACCTGACGAACCGGCACGACAAGCTCGTCATCCGGGGCCGACGGTTCGACTTCGTCGGGGTCGACGACCCGCACCTCGGCTATGACCGGCTCGACCTCGTCCGCCGCCCCCCACACCCGTCGGCCGAGCTGACCATCGGCGTGACGCACGCGCCCTACCAGCGGGTGCTCGACGCCTTCGTCGAGGACGGCGCCGGTCTGGTCATTGCCGGACACACCCACGGCGGCCAGGTGTGCGTGCCCGGTTATGGCGCGCTGGTCACCAACTGCGACCTCGACACCGGACGGGCCAAAGGCGTGTCGCGCTGGTGGCCGGGGGCGGGACATACGCCGTCGTCGGCCGCGCCTGAGGGTGCTGCGTGGCTCGAGGTGTGCGCCGGGCTCGGCACGTCGCCCACCGCGCCGGTGCGGCTCGCCTGCCGTCCCGAGGCGGTCCTGCTGACGCTGGTGCCGCGCGCCGGTTGATGCCACATCGGCGGCCCCGGGGGTCCCGCTCTGGCATCAACTCGTCGTCGGGCCTGGGGCTGGGTCGGGGCCGATTCGGAGTTCGCCGGGATGCTGCGCTAAAGTCTCTCCTTGCTGCCTCCGGTGCATCTCGCAAGCGGTGTGACGGGCGGCAGATGCAGTACGGGGTGTGGCGCAGCTTGGTAGCGCGCTTCGTTCGGGACGAAGAGGTCGCAGGTTCAAATCCTGTCACCCCGACCACCACATAAGCGCAGGTCAGGGCCACAATCGAGGCCCTGACCTTTTGCTTTTCAGCGGGTCCGAGAGCGCTTCGCGAGCCCGTCACGAGCCCCCCCTTCCGGCGGCTCATCGCGGGCTCGCCCGGCTCCCCGTTGAGCGCCTGAGCCATGAGGTCAGTCGCACGGTTAAACGCGCCTCCGGCGCGAAGTAGCGCGGGGCCCCGCGATGGGGACCCCGCACTCACCTGAGACTCGCCAACGCCAGCGCGGGCGTAGCATTCGCCCGTGTCATCCGCGTACTGGCGCAACGTCCGCGCACTGGCCCCAGTTGCCGCAACTTGGGCCCTCATATTCGTCGTCGGCGTCCTCGGCTACACCCTGATTCAGCGAGCCACCGACAACCCGCTACTGCACGCGGTCGCCATGACTGCGGGCGTCCTCGGCGGGACTGCACTCGGACGAGCTGCGCGGCGTCGGATTCTCTCGCGCGTCGACCCTGACGGTTCCCGCCGGGCCAACGTCCTGGACTTCGGCGCCAGCAAAGAAGACTGACCCGACCTCGCTTGGGCCGTGCCGGGACCCCGCACGAGGGCATGACCGTTGGCGAGCACCCTGCCGCCGACACTCGGACGGGCTGCCACCTTGGCAAGACCGCTGGGTCGAGTGCGCTGATGACGAGGGATGGCCCACGCAAACGCGAGCATGGCTGAGTTCCCGAGTAGCCCACTGCCCACCACGAGCGCATGGACCCCCTACGACCCGCACGGCCGAGACCCACGTGCGCCTTCTGGGCGGCACCACCGAGCCCAACGAGTCCCGGTCACTGCGCATACCCGCGAGGTTGAGTCGCGAGCCCGCAGGCCGACATGAGGCCATGCGGGAGCGATGCACGCCAATGCCAAACGCACTGTCCTGCAACGGCATTACCGCACGACCCAGTGATGTAGCGCGTTCGGGACGAAGAGGTCCCGGGTCAAATCCTGTCACCCCGACCTGTGAACCTGCAGGTCAGCGGCTTGCGTACTTCGTTTGGCGCCCCTCTGTAGTACAGCAGCGACCGTGAGCACAGCAGCAGAAGTACAGCAGCGGACTTCGTTCACGCAGCCAACTTCGACGACGAAGCGCATGCTTGGCGTACGTCGCCGGCTCTGGACAACGGTCCGCCGACGGTCCCACGCACGGACGGAACCGGCACGTCATGCCACCCGTTCTCGCCGAGCTCAAGCGGAGCGTCGAAGAGCCCTGCTCGGCGTCGGAGCTCGCTTGTGAGGACCGCAAATGAGCACGGCGCCATGCGCTAGCGAGGGGAATACGTGCGATGCGCACGTGCCCATAGGCGTCCGACATGTTGCCCGCCCCTACCCCGCGGCTTCGATTCCGTGAGATGACCAAGGACGACGTGTCCAACGTTGCCCGGCTCGACATCGGTGGGTCACGCGGTCCGAGCGGCTGGGTCGAGTGGAACCGGCGCAGCTACCACGATCTGGGCTTCGGACTGTGGATCATCGAGACCCATGCCGGAGACTTTGTCGGAGACTGCGGCCTGACCATGCAGGAAGTCGAGGACGCCTGGCACGTCAAGGCCGGGTGGCACGTGAGGTCCGATCTGCGCCGGCAGGGGTATGCCACGGAAGCGGCCTCAGCCGTACGCGATGCTGCCAGGGATTGCGGTGTTGGGCATCTGATCGCAATCATCCGTCCGGACAACGTCGCGTCTCAGCGGGTGGCACTCAAGATCGGTCTCTCACTCGAACGAGAGGTGGAGAAGAACGGCGGTCCAGCGCTGGTCTTCGGCGCCGACCTGACCCGTGAACGGCCACCTGTCACATAATCGAACGCGCCACTCGCGCCATGGTCGGGCGATCGCCCGCAGAGCGGCATGGCAGTGCATCGTCCGGTTGATCACGGTCAGCGGCGCCTGTAGATCTCTCTGCGGTGGCCGACAGCAAGCACCAGTACGAGCAGCACACCATCGTTCACCTCGTACACGATTCGGTAGTCACCGGTCCGCACCCGCCACTCACCCTCGCCGCCGACGAGCTTCTTCGCACCGGCGGGTCGCGGGTCTTGGCCGAGCAGTTCGACGGCCGCCTGCACACGGCGGCGTGCATCACCATCGAGCTTGCGCAGTTGACGGGCAGCGCCAGGGCTGAGCTCGATCCGGTATGTCATGCCAGGCCGAGGTCCGCCTTGACCTGCTCCCACGGGATGGTGCCCTCCTTAGCGATCTCCGTACGAGCAGCGCGTGCCGCCTCGATGTCCGCAAGCTCCTCGGCTGCCGCGATGAGGTCGTCGAGGTCGTCGGCGTCGATCACGGCAGCCACGCGCTGGCCACGACGTGTCAGGTATACCGGGTGGTGCCTCACCCGGGCCTCGTCTACGACGTCGGCCAGACGCGCTCGAGCGTCAGACACGGTCAATTCAGTCATGCCTCAAGTATGCGCGGTAATTGCTGAGATGTACATTTCAGCGCTCCCTCGCAACCGCGCCCATCGGCACCTTCGTTCACCCACATATCCTCGATGAGCGTCTCCCGCTCATCGGCTGCTGTGTGCCCAAAGCTCTAAGCAGCGTTGCCCTCCCAGCTCGATGACCAGTCCGTTGAGCGAAGGAGAAGACCATGGAAGAGCAACCAGCCAGTCGCGTGGCGATCGGGATGGACCCGCACAAACGCAGCGTGACGATCGAGGTGATGCGCCACGATGAGTCCGTCGCGACTGGTGGCAGGTTCGACACGAACGAGGCCGGCTACGACGCCATGCTCGAGCAGGCGCGGGCGTGGCCCGAGCGGGTGTGAACGGTCGAGGGGTGCAACGGCATCGGTCGTCGCGTCGCGTTGCGGCGGCTCGCGGATCCGAGGCATCCATGGCGCTGTCGTACCAGACCAGCGAGCGTCCGGGGGCCCGGCGATTCGGCGTGAGTCGTCTGCAGGATGTGCGCCGAAAGGTTCGGGCCGACGACAGCGCGTGTCGCACCGTTCTCACTTTCGCGCGCTGGATCAGCCTGAGGCGACGAGAAGGACGGCCCGGCAGGGAAAGGCCATGTGATCGACCATGCTCTCGGCCTGCGCGCGCGTGGAACGCACACGATCACGGGCAGCGACGGGGTCAAATACGTCGTCGAGGCGCTGCCCTCCGGCGTCATCGGGTGGCAGTACGAAGCCAGCGCCTTCGACTTCGGCCTGATCCTGGCCCTCGCTCGTGGACTCTGGAACTTGATGGGTCGCCTCGTCTTCGGGTGCGGCTGGCAGTTGAAGGTCACCCGCAAACGCGCCCGGTGGCCGCACTGGAGCAAGGTCGTTGCGAGGCGCCGCTTCCGCAAGAAGGAAGACGCTCTCGCTGGGTTCTCGCAGCTCGTCGAAGAGATCCACACCCGTGGACCCGCCATGCTGTGAGATCCCGCCAAAGGCTCTACGGGGCAAGGGGGATGACCCCTGCTGCTGAGTGACTATCTGAGTGACAATCGGTCCCGACCCGCCCCTCCCCGACGGACACATGTGGACCGAATCGTGCTCAGCGGCAACCAAACCCGAAGGGCTGACCGTGCTTCGGGACGAAGAGGTCGCAGGTTCAGATCCTGTCACCCAGACTCACGCTAATGCAGGTCAGAGGCCCTTTGCTCGCTCAGAGCAGAGGGCCTTCGCCGTCGCTGAGTGACTATGGATTCTCATTTCCGGTCCCGAAGATGCTGCCCATGGCAACCGCCGGCCTGGAGGAGGGGCCCTGATCTTTCCGCCGGGCCTTGTGCTCCGCTATGGGCCCGGTGGCTCTCCCCTGCCGGTAGGCGATCCCCAGTGCGGACCCGCAGATCACCCCACCCCAGTCCCTGGTGTCTCCCTTGGTGGGACTTTGGCCTCTATCGACGCCCGATGCCACGGGGATAGGCGTGGAGTAGGGAAAGAGGTGCATGAAGATGGCAACGATTTCTAGACCCATGTCGACTAGTGCTGAGGCTGTGCCGGCACGCCGAAATCGGTGGCTGATCTGGTTGTCGGTGATCACGCTGATCGTCGGCGTCGGGACTGGCTTGGTTGTGGGGCGCGTGACCAAAGCTGATGTTGTGCTGCCACCCAATCTGGCTGGCACGACAGTGACGAAGATGTTGGACGACTACGCAAAGGCGGTCAACGCAGGTGACACGGCGAAGATCGCCAGCCTCTTCGCAACGGACGCAACCTTCACGGACACCACCAAGTCGGATGGCTATGTCCTCGAGGGCAACACCAAGATCGCCTCGGCGGTTGCCTCTTGGCATGAGCTCGGGTTCTGGGTCACGGAGGGCGGGACGGCCATCGTGAATGGTTCGTTCGTCGCAAAGCAGGGCAATTCGGCTGTCGGATCCGCGATCGCGGTTTACCAGATCGTGAACGGCAAGTTCCAGAACGTCTGGGTCGTCAGGCCGTAACTCTGACGATCATCCAGTCGAGCAGGTGAAGGCTTCGCCTGATGACGTGAAGGCGCCAGGAGACGAACAGCGCCGCCAGAGCCGCAGCCAGGACGATGGCTGAGGCCCAGATGCCGGGCGCCCATCCGGGGGCCGAATGACGTCCGGTGCTCTAGGGTCGCGCTGTGGACGTCCTGACCCTTACCCTCCTCCTCCTCATGGTCTTCCTCGGGCTGCTCGCCGTCGGCTGGGCGCAGATCGCCAAGGGCCTCAACGCCCGGGTTGCGAACGGCGCTGTCGCGCTGTGTGTTGCCACGGTGGTGGGGGTGTTTGCGGCGGCGTCTCTGTTTCGAGTGCTGTAACGCTTCCCCTGACGCGCTCGCGGCCATCGCCTCCCGGCACAGTGGGTTGCACATGGCCCAACGCTCAGTGGACGCTCCACGCCCGGCTTCTCGATTCGTGACCGGTTCCACCAGCCACCCCGTATGCCGCTGAGCTCGCCTCCTCGGACGGCACTCCCCTGTCCCCTCCCGCCCACCCAGACGGGCGCCCGGCGACGTGAGCCGCTCGTGGCGCCCGTCCGCGCCGGACGCGGCGCCAGGGGTGTGCTGGATCCCGCGGATGCGACTCCGTCGCCGCGCGACGAGCCTTGGGCGCGGAGCGAGCTCAGCGGCATACCGACAAGGCTGGTGAAGCGAAGGTCAGCCCGTGTCGTACTTCCTCCCCTTGGGGATGGTGGTGAGGATCGAGATGATCGCGATGAGGGCGAGGACGAGGTTGAACAGGAAGGTGACGAGACCGGCCTGCCGGACGGCCTCGTTGGTCTGGATTCCCTGGGTGTGGAGCAGCTCGCCGACGATGGTGACGCCCGACCCGAGGAACGAGCTGAAGATCGTCAGTGACAGGGCCGCGCCGATCGCGCTGCCGAGAGACGACGCCATCTTGTAGATGCCCGCGCCGGCGCCCGCCTCCGCTGGCGGCAGGTTGGCAAGCGCCGCATCGGTGGACGGCGTCGCATAGAACGCGAGACCGACCCCGAAGAGGGTGTAGGCGATGACGGCCAGCACGGTGTACGGCCCGACGAGCAGGTGCGTCGGCATGAGGAGCAGCGAGGACAGGGCGACGATCGACGCGCCCCACAGCATCGGCTTGCGCGGGCCGAAGCGACGGAGCAGCTTCTCGCCGACGCGGATGAAGCCGATGATGGCGACCGCGTAGCCGATGGTGAGCAGGCCGGCCTTCCACGGGTCGAAGAGCTCCGGCCGGGCGATCTGCAGCATCTGCTGGCTCACGATGAGCAGGCCGATCGTGCCGTTGAGGACGAAGTTGCTGATGGTCGCACCCGTGAAGGTCGTGTTGCGGAAGAGCGCGAAGTCGATGAAGGGGGCGGTGCGGCCGCGCTCGTAGAAGTAGAAGACCACCCCGCCGGCCACCGCCACCGCTGCGAGGACGAGCGTCAGGGCGGAGCCCCAGCCGAGCTGCCGGCCGAAGATGAGGACGACCATCAGGGCCAGCACGCTGACCATGAAGATCGCGAGGCCGCCCACGTCGAAACGACCCCTCGCGCCGCCGGGCGCCCGGCTCTCCGGGGTGCCCCACAGCAGGGTGATCGCGATGGCCGAGACGGCGATCGAGACGTAGAAGATGACCCGCCAGTTGAAGCTCGAGGCCAGCAGGCCGCCGAAGAGCGCCGCCAGGCCAGAGCCGCCCCACGAGCCGATCGACCACATCGACACGGCCCGCTGCCGGGCCGCGCCGTCCCAGTAGGTCTTCACCAGCGCCATGGTCGCCGGCATGATGCAGGCCGCCGACAGGCCCTGAACGGCTCGCCCGGTGAGGAGCAGTGGGAGGGCTGCACCGCCGTTGGCGAAGATGATGAGCAACGAGCCGAGGATGCCGAGACCGTTGCCGACCAAGGCGATCCGGACGCGCCCGATGCGGTCCGCGAGGCCGCCCATGAAGACGATGAACAGGCCGGAGAAGAGCGCCGTGATCGAGACGGCGAGGTTCATCTGGTCGAGCGTGACGAGCGGGTTGGTGACCTCGTCGATCGGGCCGCCGTTGATGTCGGTGAGGATGCTGCGGGCGACGGTGCCGACCGTGCCGGCGAACATCCAGAAGGTCAGGACCCCGAGGACGATGCCGAGGAGCAGCTTGTCGTTGCCCTTGAAGCCCTGAGCGTGGCTCGTCGGGGCGGGGTGGCCCGTGGTTGTCATGACGCGTCCTCCTGACTGAGGTGGGCCAGCGCCGCGACGACGATGGCCTCGGTGCCGGCATCGAGGGTCGGCTGGATGGCGGGGGCGAAGTAGGGCGAGTGATTCGGGAAGGACTCCTGCCCCGGCGCGAACCCGCCCACCCCCCAGTAGGTGTAGGGAGTCCCGAAGGCGTCCGGGATCCGGCTGAAGTCCTCGCTGGCCGTGACCCGGCCGAGCTCCCGGACACGGGCCTCGCCGAAGTGGTCACGGAAGGCTGCGGTCACACGCTCGGTGACCTCCGGGTCGTTGTCGGTGAGCGGGTACTGGTCGTAGTAGTCGAAGGTGGGGGGCTCCGGCGACCCGGACGCCTCGCACTCGGCGCGGACGATCCGCTCGATGCTCGCCAGGACCTTGTCCCGGACGCTCGAGTCGTACGTGCGGACGTTGATGAGCAGGACGGCCCGGTCGGGGACGATGTTGCTCTTCGTGCCCGCGACGCTGCTGCCCACGGTGACGACGGCGAACTCCCCCGGCTTGGTCTCGCGGGAGACGATCGTCTGCAGCCGCAGGACGATCGACGCGGCGAGGACGACCGGGTCGACGCCCAGGTGCGGCATCGAGCCGTGCGACCCCTTGCCGAACACCGTGACCCGGATGCTGTCTCCCGCCGAGAGGACCGGGCCGACCTGGGTCCCGATGATGCCGGCCTCATGGCTGAGGACGTGCTGGGCGAGGGCGACATCTGGTCGGGGAACCTGTTCGGTCAGGCCGTCGTCGACCATGGCCCTCGCCCCGGCAGCCGTCTCCTCCGCCGGCTGGAAGAGGGCCACGAAGGTCCCCGCCCAGCTCTGGCGCCCCTGGGCCAGCAGCTCGGCCGCCCCGAGGAGGCAGGTGATGTGGACGTCGTGCCCACACGCGTGGGACACCCCGACGGTCGCGCCGGTCTCGTCCACGGCGGTCACCTTCGAGGCGTAGGGCAGCTCGGTCAGCTCCGTCACGGGCAAGGCGTCCATGTCCGCGCGCACGAGCACCGTGGGCCCGGTGCCGTTGGCCAGGACGCCCACGACCCCGCCACCCACCTGCTGGACCTCGTAGCCGAAGCCCTCCAGCCGGCGCGACACCTCGGCGGCGGTCTCCTTCTCCAGCGAGCTCAGCTCGGGATGGGCATGCAGGTGACGGTAGAGCTCCTCCTGCCACGCCCTCGTGGCCTCGAGCCGGCCAAGCACGTCCTGCGTCTCCGATCGCGGTGCCGCCATGGCGCTCACCTCCTCCTCGCACCGTACTCCCGCTGGGCTCGCCAACTGCTGGTTCTCGGCCACCGGCGAGCGGTGTGGGAGAGTTCGCGTCATGAACCTCCCGCAGCATCCTGCGGCGGATGCCGGCCCGTGGCACGACCGGCTCGGGCGCGCCGCCATCCGCAGCCTGCAGGTCCTCGCTGTGCTCACGCTGCTCGTCATCGCCGTCTGGGTCGGCGTGCAGCTGCGCCTCGTCGTGGTGCCGCTGCTCATCGCCGTGCTCATCGCCGCCGCGGCGAGCCCGATCGTGGCATGGCTCAACCGCCGCGGGCTGCCCCGAGCCCCATCAGTATGGGCGACGCTGCTGACCGGATTCGCGATCTTCGGTGGGCTGATCTGGGCCGTGGCCAGGGCGGCGCAGGACCAGTGGAGCGAGCTGGCCGACGGTGCGAGCAAGGGCGTGCAAGAGCTGGAGCGGTTCCTCGCCCAGTCACCCCTGGGCCTCGACCGCAAGCGCATCGAGGAGCTCTGGGCCCAGGCGAGCGAGTTCCTCGCCGGCCCCCGCGGGCAGGGCGTGATCACGGGAGCGACCCTCGTGGTGGAGATCCTGGCCGGCATCTTCCTCGGGCTCGTCCTGCTCTACTTCCTCCTCAAGGACGGCGAGCGGATCTGGACCTTCCTGCGCCGGGAGCTGCTCCCGGAGCGGCACGCCCACCGCTTCGACCGGGTCGCGGAGGAGGCCGTGTCCACGCTGGGCGGCTACGTCCGGGGAACCGCCCTCATCGCACTCGTCGAGGCCACCCTGATCGGCGGGAGCGTGGCGCTGCTCGGCGTGCCGCTGGCCCTGCCGATCGCCATCGTCGTGTTCATCGGCGCCTTCGTCCCCCTGCTCGGCGCCACGACCGCCGGCGCCCTGGCGGCGCTCATCGCTCTCGTGAGCAACGGCATGGTCGCCGCGCTGATCCTCGTCGCCGTCGTCATCGTGGTCAACCAGCTCGAGGGCGACGTCCTCGCCCCTTACGTCCTCGGCAAGACGCTGTCGCTGCACCCGCTCGCCGTGCTGCTCGCCCTGTCCATCGGGACCATCTCGGCCGGCATCATCGGCGCGATCCTGGCCGTCCCGTTCGCCGCCGTCACGTGGTCCGCGATCACGACGTGGCGCAGCGTCGAGGATCTCGAGCCTGAGGATCTCGAGCCCGAGGAACTCTGAAAGCAGGCTTCTCCCGCGCTGTACTGGAGGCTTCCGATGAAAGGAAGCGCCATGTTCCAGGACACCCAGGCCTGGTTCACCGACCCCGCGGGCAACGTCCTGTCCGTCATCGAGGCGCCCGGACCCTGAGGAGCCCTGCCCTCCTGAGCCGGGTCTTCAGGGCAGGTGGTGCCGCAGGTCGCGGCGCCGCGGCTTGCCGTTGCCCGTTCGCGGGAGGCAGTCGACATAGACCACCTCGCGGGGCCGCTTGTAGGCGGCCAGGTGCTCGGCGGCATGGGCGAGCAGGGCGGCCGCATCCACGCCGTCCGGGTCGTCGGCGTCCACGGGCACGACGAACGCCGCGATGATCCGCACCCCCTCGCGGACCTCGACCTCGGTCACGGCGACCTCCGCCACCGATGGGTGCCGGATGAGGCAGTCCTCGACCTCGAGCGGCGAGACCCGGTAGCCCATCGCGTTCATCACGTCGTCGGCGCGCCCGTGAAACGTGACGTAGCCGTCGGCGGCGATGTCGACGAGGTCGCCCCCGACGAACCAGTCACCGCGGACGACCTGCGCCTCCTCCGCCGGCCGCCGCCAGTAGCCCAGCATCAGCCCGGGGTCGGTGCGGTGCACGGCGAGCAGCCCCGTCTCCCCGGGCGCCAGCGGCTCCGCGCCGCCGTCGGTCGGCAGGACCGCCACGCACCGACCGGGCTGTGCCCGGCCCGGGCTGCCCGGTCGGACCGGCACGGTCGGGCCCGACGAGATGAAGGTCGACACCTCGCTCATCCCGAGCGCTTCATACAGCTCGAGGCCGGTGCGGTCGCGCCACTCCTCGAGCAGCGCCGGCGGGAGGGCCTCCCCGGCGGTGACACCGTGTCGGAGGGAGCCGAGGTCGTGACTCTCCAGGGCTCCACTGCGGAGCAGCTGGCGGTACACGCCCGGGACCGCCGCGAAGATCGTCGCGCGGTGCGCCTCGATGAGCCGAGCCCACACGCCCGGATCACGGGGACCGTTGTGGATCAAGGCGGTTGCCTGCCGCGACCACGGATCCGTGAGGCCGACGCCGAGCGTGTAGGTCCAGTTGAAAGCCCCTGCGTGCAACAACACATCGGCCGGCCCGAGGCCGAGCCACGCCTCGTGCATGGGCCGGCGCCCCCACGCCGAGCGGTGCGCGTGGAGAACGCCCTTCGGGCGGCCGGTCGTCCCCGACGTGTAGACGAGGAACGCCGGGTCGTCTGCCCTCGTCAGGCCGTATGCCGCTGGGCTCGCTTCCGCACGCCAGCGCGCAACGTCGTCGGGCGAGACCCGTGCGACTCCGGGAGGCAAGGGGACGGCGAGCGCGTCACTCGTGGCCACCGCTCGAGCCTCGGCGTCGTCGATGAGGAACTGGACCTCCTCGGCGGTGAGCTGGGGCGACGTGGGAAGCGAGATGATCCCGGCCGCCATCGCGCCGAAGTGCAGCAGGGCGTAGTCGCTGGTGTTGCCGAGCCGGATGAGGAGCCGGTCGCCCGGCTCCAGGCCGAGGCCGAGCAACCCGGCGGCGACCGACCGGACAGCCTGGTCGAGCTCGGCGTAGCTCCAGCGCTCGGCCCGGTCCGCCGGCCCGTCAGCGTCGTGGACGACGACGAGCGCGTCCCGGTCCGGGGCGGATGCTGCGCTGCGACCGATGGTGAGCTCGGTGAGGTTGAGCCGGTCCGGTGCGGGCTCGCCCGTGTAGCCCTCCAGTTCCATTCCGCCAACCTAGAGCCAGACCTTGGGGACGGATGACGCACCTACCGAGAGTCAGTCACCCGGTTTCATGCTCGAAGCCGACCCCGTCACGCCGGAAGTTCTGTCATCTGTCCCGGAACGCGCTCCCTGCACGCCCACGAACGGCGTGCAGGGAGGCAGGGACTCAGCTGGCCAGGGTCTGGCTGGGCGCCTCGCCGTAGGCCTCGCGGTAGTAGGACGTGAAGCGGCTCGACCCGCTGAAGCCCCACTTCGAGGCGACCTCGGTGACCGTCAGGCCGTCTGCGGCAGCGGCACCGGCGAGCTCGTCGTGCACCCGAGCGAGCCGGACCCGACGCAGGTAGGCCATGGGTGTCGTGTCGAGGTGGCGACGGAACGCGAGCTGGACTGCCCGTGGCGTCACTCCGGCCGCCGCGGCGATGTCGGCCACGGTGAGGTCGTCGTGCGCGTGCTCCTCGATGAACGCGATCGCGTCGCGCACCGTCTCCGCCGTGACCGGCAGGTCCGAGACCGGGGCTGCCGCTGCCTGCTCGCGCCGCACCGACTCCATCGTCGTGTTCGGGAAGGTCGCGAGCGCCACTGCGGCGAGGAATCGGGCCGACTCGCCCACGACGAGCGGTGTGACCGGGAGGCCGGGGCCTCCGACCAGGGTCCGCTTCACGTGGGCGACGGTCTCCTGCCAGTGCACCTCGGCGGCGCGGCTGACCGGCCGACTCCCCGTGAAGACGACGTCGGTGACGCCGGTCGTCGCGGCGGCGATGTCGCGGACCAGAGCGAGGTCGAGGCGGACGCAGTGGGCGCGGGGCTCGTCGCCGGTCCAGTCAATTCGACTGGTCTCGGCGGCGCGGACCACGCAGACGGACTCGCCTGGCCCGACCTGCTCGACCTCACCGGCGGCGTCGAGCCGGATCAGGCCGCGCTCCCCGGTGAGGAAGAGCACGGAACCGGCCGGCTCGTTGTCGGGTCCGGCGGGGCCCAGCTCGGCGGAGAGACCCGCTCCGGAGAGCAGGTCGATCGAGAACCGTCCTGCGTCGGTGTGGTTCAGCGAGACGTAGTACCCGTCAGGGCAGCCAACCACGCGAAGCGGGACACCGAGCTCCTCCGCGCAGATCCGCTCGATCGCGGCTGGGCTGGTCGCCGTGAGGGTGACCTTGTGGATGGCGCTCGTGGTGCTGGTCGATAGGGACATGATCAACTCCGAGGCTGTCGTGTCCAAGGGCCGTGGTTTGACCCATCAGCAGCCGTCTCCGGCCACCAACTCTCCGACCTTATACCACTCCGCCGTGGAAAAGCATCTTGGCTCTCTGCGAACTGGGTGGCACGTCACAGATACCGAGCCCGGGCGACCTCCGGCGCGGTGGACGCGGTGAACGCGCCGACAATGCGTCGGCGCGTTCACGCGTCCCGGGTGCTCCGGGGAACGGCGGGCAGATCAGGCGGCGACGGCCTGACGCACGTCGTCGACCGTGACGCCCATCTTGGCGCGCAGCTTCTCGAGCACGGCGCGGACGAGGCGGGAGACCTGCATCTGGCTGACGCCGAGCGCCATCCCGATCTCCTTCTGCGTCATCCCTTCGACGAAGCGCATCTGGAGCAGCTCCCGGTCCTTCTGCGACAGGCTCGCCAGCGCCGCACCGAGGGAGACCCGATCCGCAGCGGACTCGAGCTCCTCCTGCGGCTCGGCCAGGCTCTCGGCGAGGGAGCGGGACTCGTCGTCGCCGAAGGTGAGGTCGAGCGACAGCGGGTGGTAGCTGTGCTCCGCGGACAGGCACTCCGACACCTGATCGGCCTCGACGCCGACCTCGTCAGCGAGGTCCTGCGTCGTGGGCGTGGTGCCGTGCTCCTGCTCCCAGTGCTCGCGCGCCAGACGCAGGACCGGGCCGAGCTCCTGGAGCCGGCGGGGTGGGCGCACCATCCAGCCGTGGTCCCGGAAGTGCCGCTTCAGCTCGCCCGAGATGGTCGGGAGGGCGTAGCCGATGAACGACGTGCCGGGTCCCGGCTGGTAGCGCTTGATGGCAACGCAGAGCGCGAGCCGCGCGACCTGGACGAGGTCCTCGGTCGGGATGCTGCGCCCGGCGTATCGGGCGGCCACGCCGTCACACAGGTCGAGGTGGAGCCGGACGATCTCTTCGGTGAGCCTTTCGCGCTCCGCGCAGTTCTTTGTACGCGAGAGCTCGAGGAGCAGCTCCTCCGCCTTCCGGTCCCTCTCGACGAATCGGCCACGGCGGCCGATCGGGGTGGGCATGGTGGTGGGGGTAACGGACTTCATGCGTGACATGACTCATCTCCTGCGATGCGGGTGACGGAGTCAGCTCGTGGTTGAACCGCTCAAGAAGTCCCTCCAACCATCTCGGTTCGCCGCGGGGGTCGACCACCACGGAAACGAACACTTTCCGAGAGCGCACCCTCCCAAAAACGAAAGGCAGGGCCGTGATGCCGTGGTTGAGGCGGGTATGCGCCCACGAAACGGACGAGAGGAGTCGTCGTGAGCGTGACCAGCTTCCAGGACCTGCCGTTGGCGGACCGCGACCGCGAGTGGGACGGTGACGCAGCCGAGCGGAGGGTGCGCGAGTGGGCTGGCGCGGAGGACGGCCCCAACGAGAAGTACCGCGACGCCCACGTCTGGTACGACGCCGACAACAAGGAGAACTTCAGCGCCTACAAGCTGCTCATTGCGGACGTCGTGGACAGCCGGCTCACGGCAGTGCCACGCGGCGTCATGGCGGCCGCCGCCGTCATGCAGGGCTCCCGCGGCGGGGTCGACCTGCCGGAGAAGGACCGCGACCGGGTGCGCAGCCACCTCGCGAAGTACTACGCCAAGTGGGACGAGAAGGCTCCTTGGGAGCGGGACGAGTGAGAGAAAGGGGTATGCCGCTGAGCTGAGTCCCGCGGCACGGTCCCTTCCAGCCCTCGGGACTCAGTCCTCCTCCTCCTGCCCGGCGGTGACCCGAACTGCCTGAGCGACGACGTCGATGAGCTGGCCGGTCCGCTCCATGGTCCGCGTCTGGAGCTGGGCGCCGTTGCCACGCGTGCGAATTCGCTCCATCCCCTCCTTGACGAGCTCCACGTCACCGGACTCGGACAGCGCCGGCCGAATGTGCTCGACCAGCTGGTCGAGGACGTCCCAGGCGGGCCGGGGACGGTAGGTGAACGGGTCGAGCAGCCGCCCGGCCGTCCCCTCCCGCGCTGCCTGCCACGTCGCGAGGCGCACCATCGTGGTCGGCACGTCCGGCACGGGAGCCGATCGTGCCCACTCCCGCGCCGCGGTCTCGACGAGGCCGCGGCACAGCGCGGCGAGGAGCACGGAGTCGCTGGCGCGCAGGCACACGTCGGCCGCTCGGATCTCGATCGTGGGGTAGTGCTGGCTCAGCCGGGCGTCGAAGTAGACCATGCCCTCGTCGAGGATGACCGAGGACATCGTCATGTCGCGCACCATGCGCTGGTAGGCCTCGGCGGAGCCGAAGATCTCGGTCGGACCGTTGGACGGCCACCGCCCGAACGACTGCGAGCGCCAGCTGGCGAATCCCGTGTCCTCGCCGTTCCAGAAGGGCGAGTTCGCGCTGAGGGCGAGCAGGGTCGGCAGCCAGACGCGGACCCGGTCGAGGACACCGACACCCTCCTCGTCGGACTCGATGGCGACATGGACGTGCAGGCCGCACGTCAGGTGCTGGCGGGCCACGATCTGGTAGCGATCGTGCATCCACGCGTAGCGGACCGACTCGACCGGCAGTGGCGTGACGGGAAGCGGAGAGGTCCCGAGGGCGGCCACGCTCGAGCCGACCTTGCGCGCAGCGGTGTAGGCCTCGCTGCGCCAGTGCCGGACCTCACGGTCCAGGTCGTCCAGGGACTCGACCGGCGCGGTGTGCGTCTCGATCATCTGCTGCTGGAACTCGCCCTCCAGCGCCCCGTGGACACCGAGCCCCGCGACGGCCTGCTGCTGCATGGCGGCGCGCAGCACCAGCTGCCCCGACACCGACTTGGGCCGTCCATTCTTCACGTCGACGAGGAGCATCTCCTCCTCGACCCCAACCGTCCGAACCATCCCGACCTCCAACCACGGGGCCTCCGCCGACCGGCACTCCCAACCCCAGGGGCAGGACCACGGTCGGCTTCGCCGCTTTTGACATTACGCCTGAAGAGCACCCGGTGCCCGTGCGCTGGGACCGAGCCCAGCGGCATACGACCTCGTTCTAGAAGACCGCTCCCCCTCCGGTGACGCCGAGGACGGTCCCCGAGACATAGCTCGCGTCCGAGGGGGACGCGAGGAAGACGAAGGCCGGCGCCACCTCACCCGGCTGGCCCGCCCGACCGAGCGGGGTGTCCGAGCCGAACGTCTCGATCTTCTCCGTGTCGCGGGTCGCGGGCTGGAGCGGCGTCCAGATGGGTCCCGGGGCAACCGCGTTGACACGAATCCCCTTGGGCCCCAGTGACTGCGCGAGGTTGACCGTCAGGTTGTTGAGGGCCGCCTTGGTGGCGGCGTAGTCGAGCAGCGCGGGTGACGGGTCGTAGGCCTGGATCGATGTCGTGTTGATGATCGACGACCCCTCACTGAGGTGCGGGAGGGCAGCGCGGCACAGCCACAGGACTGCGTGGAGGTTGGTGCGCATGACCCGCTCGATGTTGTCGTCGGTCAGCGTCTCCAGCCCCTCCCCCGGCCCCTTGTCCCAGTGGAAGCCCGCGTTGTTGACGAGGATGTCGAGTCCACCCAGGCCCTCCACCGCCTCGGCGACGACCCGGTCACACGTCTCGCGCTCCGTCAGGTCAGCCGGGACCAGAACTGCCTTCCGGTCCGCCTTGTGCACCCACGCGGCGGTGTCCTCCGCGTCCGACTGCTCCTCGGGCAGGTAGCTGATGGCGACATCGGCACCCTCCCGGGCGAACGCGATGGCGATCGCGCGCCCGATGCCGGAGTCACCCCCGGTGATCAGCGCCTTGAGACCCTCGAGCCGGCCGTGGCCGACGTAGGACTCCTCGCCGTGGTCCGGGACGGGCTCCATCCGCGTCGTCAGGCCCGGTGGGTCCTGCTGCTGGGGCGGGAAGCCGCCCTTGTCGTCGGTGCGCACCATCGAGGCGGCGTGCTCGCCGATGCTGCTGGTCACGAGCTGCTCCTTCCGGAGAGGTCGGCGGTGCTGGACTGCGGGAGGGCCTCGGTGCTGGACTGCGCGAGGACCTCGGTGCTGAACTGCGGGAGGACCTCGGCGCCGAAGGCGTCGATGAACGGTGCCTGGTCGGTGCCGACGAAGTGCACCATGACCGCGTCGAAACCGTCGTCGAAGGCCTGACGGATCCGGGCGGCGTGGGACTCGAGGTCGGCCGAGACGTGCACGGCCCGTCGGACGTCCTCCTCGGTCACGTGCCGGCCCAGCTCGTCGAACGCCTCGACGGAGTCGGTGTCCCACGCGACCGGCGAGCCGAAGACGTTGCTGCGCCACTGCCGCATCGCGATGTCGAGCGCCTCATCCTCCGTGCGAGCCCAGCTGACGTGCAGCTGGAGGCGGGCCTGGCCCCGGCCGCCGGCCTCGCGGTAGGCCTCGACGGCCTTGCGGTCGCCGCCCTCCTGCTGGTTGACGGTGATGACACCGTCCGCCCAGGTGGCGGCGCTGCTCGCCGTCGGGGTGCTGACGGCTGCGGCGACCAGGTCGGGGCGGGCCGCCGGGCGCGACCACACCTTGGCCCGGTCCACCGTGATGAGCCCGTCGTGCGAGACGCGCTCCCCCTCGAGGAGGCGCCGGATGACATCGGCGCACTCGACGAGCCGCTGGTCCCGCAGCTCCTTGCGCGGCCAGCCGTCTCCCGTGACGTGCTCGTTGACCGCCTCACCCGAGCCGAGGGCGGCCCAGAAGCGGCCCGGGAACATCTCGGCCAGGGTGCCGATCGCCTGCGCAGTGATGGCCGGGTGGTAGCGCTGACCGGGGGCGGTGACGATGCCGAAAGGGAGCTTCGTCGCGTTGAGCGCGGCACCGAGCCACGACCAGGCATAGCCGGACTGCCCCTGGTCGGTGCTCCACGGCTCGAGGTGGTCCGAGCACATCGCCGCCTGGAAACCCGCCGCCTCCGCGTGCTTGACGTCCTCGAGCAGCTGGGAGGGGGGAATCTGTTCGTGCGAGCAGTGGAAGCCGATGGTGGGCATCCGAATCCGTCCTTCGTCGAGGTCGTCGGGGATCGTCGGGGGTCGTCCCGGTCGTCGAGCGTGCAGCAGCCGTCTACCCGGCGGGGGACCCTGCAAAACCGCTGTGCCTGCCTGCGGAAGCGTGGTTTTGGAGCACGTTCGTGGGTAATCGGCCCCCATGCGGATGAGCCAGACAGGCGACCTGTGGTGGAAGACGGCAGTGGTCTACTGCGCCGACGTCCAGACCTTCTACGACTCCGACAGTGACGGGATCGGCGACCTCCGAGGGATGACGGAGCAGGTCGAGTACCTCGCCGACCTCGGCATCACGTGCCTGTGGCTGATGCCGATCTACCCGACGCCCTCCAAGGACGACGGCTACGACATCACCGACTTCTACGGCGTCGACCGGCGGCTGGGGACCCACGGCGACTTCGTCGAGCTCGTCCGCACGGCGCGCGCGCACGGCATCCGCGTGATCCTCGACTTCGTCATGAACCACACGTCCGACCAGCACCCGTGGTTCAAGTCGGCCCGACGGAGCACGGACGCCCCGTTTCGGGACTGGTTCGTGTGGAGCCCGACCAAGCCGAAGACCAACCCCAAGGACGTCGTCTTCCCCGACAAGGAGGACAGCATCTGGGAGCTCGAACCCAAGACCGGCGAGTACTACCTGCACCACTTCTACAAGCACCAGCCCGACCTCAACGTCACCCACCCGGGGGTGCAGGAGGAGATCGCCCGCACCCTCGGCTTCTGGCTCGAGCTGGGGGTGTCCGGCTTCCGCGTCGACGCGGTGCCGTTCCTCTTCACCCCGGACCGGGTGCCGGCGGACCACCACCACATCCGGTTCGACCCCAAGCGCTACCTCGCGGACGTGCGCAAGTACGTCACGCGGCGTGTCGGGGACGCCCTGCTGCTCGGCGAGGTGAACCTGCCCTACAAGGACCAGAAGACCTACTTCGGTGGCGCGGACGGCGACGGGCTCAACATGCAGTTCGACTTCGCGGCGATGCAGGCCCTCTACCTGGCGCTGGCCCGCGAGGACGCTCGACCCATCGAGGGAGCGTTGCGTCGGAGGCCGGCGCTGGACGTCACCAGCCAGTGGGCCAACTTCGTCCGCAACCACGACGAGCTGACCCTCGACCAGCTGACCGACGAGGAACGCCAGGAGGTCTTCGACGCGTTCGGGCCTGAGCCCGGCATGCAGCTCTTCGGACGTGGCCTCCGGAGGCGGTTGCCGTCGATGCTCGGTGGTGACGGGCGTCGACTGCGACTCGTCTACTCGATCATGTTCTCGCTGCCCGGGACGCCCGTGCTCTTCTACGGGGAGGAGATCGGCATGGCCGAGAACCTCGATGTGCCGGGCCGGCTCTCGGTCCGGACCCCGATGCAGTGGGGTGATGACCCGAGCGGTGGCTTCAGCGACGCCCCTCCGCGCAAGCTGACTCGGCCGATGCCCGATGGGCTCTACTCCCCCGAACGGGTCAACGTCGCCAACCAGCGCCACGACCAGGACTCCCTGTGGTGGTTCATCCGCAACCTCATCCGGCTGCGCCGGCAGTACCCACAGCTCGGCTGGTCCACGGTCGAGGTGCCTCGGACGAAGCCGCGGAGCGTCCTGGCGCACCTGGCCAAGGAGGAGGACGGTTGGACCATGCTCGCGCTGCACAACCTGGCTCCCGAGAGCGCGCTCGTCGACGTGTCGGTCGGCGAGGTGGAGCCGGGCTCCACGCTGTACGACTTGCTCAACGACCGGAGCGAGCACCCAGTGGGCAAGGACGGCAGCGTCCAGATCGAGGTCGAGGGCTACGGCTACCGTTGGCTCCTGCTGCACCGACCGGGCGACCGCCCACCCCAGTGACCGCCGGCCCCCAATGACCGCCCGGTAAAGGGGATGGGCGGAAAACCGGAGGCGAAGTGTCAGCGTCCGTCAGTACCGTTTGGTGATTGTGACGATGACGAGGGTGGGGTTCGAAGATCCGCGGGGGACGCAGCCGATGAGGGATGAGGTCCAGGCTCCCGCGCCGCTCGCTCATGTCCCGGAGGACCGCGTCCCGGTCGACTGGCGACGCGTCCGCCGACCGCTCACCGTCCTCTGCTTCTCGATGTCCCTGCTCGGTGCCGTCGCTGCATCGCTGGGGACCATGGTCGCCGGCCGCCTGGCCGAGAACGCCACCGCGGCGCTCGTCATCCTCCTCGCCCTCTGCGTCGTCGGCGGCGCCGTCATCGACACCGTCGCGAAGGTCATCTGGGCGACCGTGTGCGACCGGGCCGAGGGCCAGCTGCGGGCCGACCTGCTCGATGCGGCCATGGCCCAGCCGCTCTCCGAGCTGTCCGAGCAGGCCGTCGGCGAGGTGCTCGACCGCATCGACGACGACACGTGGGAAGTCGGCCAGCTGATGCGGTGGGGTGTCTGGCAGGCCGTGCGGACCCTGCTCGCCGCCGGGCCGCTCTGGGTCGTGGCCAGCCTCGCCTGGTGGCCCGCCGCGTTCCTCTTCCCGCTGACCGGTTTCGCAGCCTGGTGGGTCGTCCGGAGGTTGCTGCCCCAGGTGGCCGAGCGCAAGGTGGTCGAGGAAGCAGCCTGGACCGACCATGCCGCCTCCACCGAGGAGGGCATCGCCGCCCGCGACGACCTGCGCACCGCCCTGGGCCAGGCGCACGTGCTCGGCCGCAATGCCCGGATGGCCGCCCGAGTGCACGCGGCCCTCGACCAGGTCCTCCAGGTCGAGGTGAAGATCACGCGGCGCAGTGGCGGGCTGCTCCACGGAGCCCTCGCTGCCGTGGCCCTGGTCGGCACGGCCCTCGTGCTGTCAGGTGACCTGTCGACGGCCCGGCTCGTCACGCTCTTCCTCGTCACCACGATGTTCGTCGGGGGCGTCGACATGCTCGCCCGTCACCTGCCCGACCTGCAGGAGGGCTTCGGCGCCGTGCTTCGGCTTCGCGCCATGCTCGCCGCGCCGGCAGAGCCGATCGGGGGCCGCCCGCTGCCCGACGGCCCGCTCGACGTGGAGTTCCGCGGTCTCGAGTTCAGCTACGACACGGGCACGTTCGCGCTGCGGGACGTCAACCTGCTCGTCCCGGCCGGCCACACCTGCGCGCTCGTCGGGCGCACTGGGTCAGGCAAGTCCACGCTCGCCTCGCTGCTCTCCCGCGCGGTCGACCCACCCGCGGGCACGGTGCTGCTCGGTGGGGTCGACGTGCGCGAGCTCGACCTGCAGCAGCTCAGGGCGGCCGTCGGCGTCGTCACCCAGCGCACCGAGGTGCTGGCCGGCACCTTGGCGGAGAACATGACGCTCTTCGGTGACGTCCCCCGCGGCGCCATCGAGGCGGCCGTCGCCGAGCTGGGCCTGACCGAGTGGGTCGCCGGCCTGCCCGACGGCCTCGACACGATGCTCGGTCCCGGCGGCACGACGCTGTCGGCCGGCGAGGAGCAGCTCGTCGCCTTCGCCCGTCTGCTCGTTCGTGACGTGCGCGTCGTCGTCCTCGACGAGGCCACCGCCCGGATGGACCCGGTCACCGAGGCCCGGGTGGTCCGCGCCGCCGACCGGCTGATCTCCGGTCGCACCGGCATCCTCGTCGCCCATCGCCTCTCGACCACGGAACGGGCCGAGCAGGTCGCCGTGCTGGAGTCGGGTCGCGTCGTCCAGCAGGGCCCACGGGACCAGTTGGCCGTCGAGGATGGCCCCTTCCAGCGTCTGCTCGAGGCGGCGGCGCACGAGGTAGCCGTCGAGGAGCACCACCACGAGGACGCCGCCATCGGCTCGGTGCGCCGCAGCACCACTCCCCCGCCCGCGCCGACGCTCGCCCCGACCCCCAGCCTGGCCCGGCAGGTCCTCCACACGGTCCGCATCCAACCCCAGTGGGGTCTCGTCGGGGCTGCGCTCTTCCTCGGCGCCTCGCTCACCGGGTCGTTCGGCGCTGTCACGGGCTGGATCTGGGGCCTGCTCGTCACTGACCTCCAGACCGGCGACCATCCCGCCTGGCTCGCGGTAGCTCTCGTCGGCTCCCTGCTCACCGGCCCGTTCCTCCTCTCGTGGGCCTTCCGGACCTACCCGCACTGGTGGGTGGAGGTCCGTCTCCGGGTTCGCGCCGCGGTGCTGGCCGGCCAGACGTCGCAGCGGCGGCTCGCCCGGACACCTCCCGGTGAGGTCGTCGCCCGCACGATGGACGCCGACCGGCTGGCGCGCTACACCGACCGCTGGGTCGACTTCGTCAACGGTCTCGCGGTGGCCTCGGTGACGGCCCTGATCGCCGGCACCTGGCTCGCCGGCGCGGTGCTGCTCGTGGTCATGGTGGCCTCGGCCCTGGCCTCCACGCTGGGGCGGCCAGTTGCCGGACGGTCGGCCGCGGCGGCCTCGACCGCGAGAGCCAGCTTCGGCCGCTCGCTCGTCTCGGCTCTCGAGTCGATCCGCACCGTCAAGCTCGCTGCCGCGACCCCCCAGGTGCACGAGCACCTCCGACGGGTCGACGGGGGCCGGGTCGACGCGGCCGTCCGCGAGCACCGGGTGCAGGCCCTGCTCGACGGCGTCCCGATCGTCATGGTGCAGTGCGGTGTCGTCGCCGCCTGGGCGGGCTACCTGCACGGCACGTGGGCGCTCGCCGTCACCCTGCTCGTCGCCAACGCAGTGAGCGGCTTCGACTGGTTCGGCCGGGTCGCCGGATCAGTCGTGACCGAGGCGCCCGGCGTGCGCGCCTGGATGAACGCCACGAGCAAGCTCGCCGGCGGCGGGGACCTGATGGACGTTCCGCCGGGCATGGACCTCGTGCACGGCACGGCCCGTGAGCCCGAGCCGGGCGCCGAGGATCCCCTGCGCAACCTGTGCCTCCGGGGACTGACGGCCATCCACGACGACGGCACGATCGGCGTCCAGGACGTCGACCTGTCCGTCGACGCGGGTGAGCTCGTCCTCCTGCTCGGGCAGGTCGGCTCCGGCAAGTCGAGCCTCCTGTCCGCGCTGGCCGGCCTGACGGCACACACCGGTCGGCTCCTGTGGAACGGCCGGGCCCTGACGGACCCGGAGATCGAGCTGCGGCCAGGCCGGGTCTCACACATCGCCCAGGTGCCGCGAGTTCTGTCGGGCACCTTCACCGACAACGTCGCGCTCGACCACGCCGCGAGGCGCGTGGATCCGGCGCTGGCCACTGCGCGCATGGAGCGGGACGTGCTCGAGGCCGGCGGGCCCGGCGCGCTCGTCGGCCACCGCGGGGTCCGGCTCTCCGGTGGACAGGTCCAGCGGCTCGCGCTGGCGCGTGCGCTGGCCTGCGATGCGGACCTCCTGCTGGCCGACGACGTCTCCTCAGCGCTCGATGCGGCGACGGAGATCGAGCTGTGGGCCGCCCTCCGGGCCGGTGGTGCGACCGTCATCGGCGCGACGAGCAAGGGGGCCGCGCTGGCGCAGGCCGATCGGGTCGTCGTCCTCGACGGGGGCCGTGTCGTCGACACGGGTGCGTGGAGTGAGCTCTCGCAGCGGTGGGGACACCTCGCCGGCTGACCCCCGCCCGCCACCCAAGCTCGAGTGGCCCCGCCATCCACAAGAAACTCGAGTGGCCCCGCAATCCACAAGCCGACCCGGGCTCACTGTGGATTCCGGGGCCACTCGAGGTGAGGGAGTGGGCGCCGGGTGGGGTATGGGGGTGAGGTGGAAACGATCGAGACCTTCGACGAGGTGGTTGAGCTCGCCCGACTGCGAGCCCCCCTCTACATTCGCTACTCGGCCGGTCCGGGAGAGGATGCAGAGCACGCCAGCGTGGACGTCGAGGCGGACGTCGCACTGCCCGGCCTGCCAGCCACGAGTCTGACTCCCGAGCCGTGGTGGACCCGGCCAGAGGAGGACTGGGTCGCCCGGCGTCTGTGCACCGCCCTCGAGTTCATCGAACCCGACCGCGCCGACCCGGACGGCGGGAGCGCCGAGCGTCGGCTCTGGCTGCTCAGCGGCGTCGTCGTCGGCTCCGGACCACATCACGAGCCGTTGATCGGAGCGCCCGAGCCAGTCGGCTGGGTGGGGCAGGGCGCGGTGGACGCGGCAAAGGAGCTCTACCGCACCCGGTTCCACGGCGCAGGCATGACGCCCGCCTGATCTCACCTCGACCGGGTTAGGTTGGAGGGGCAGACGACTCCGACCCCTACCGGCCCGTGTCCGGGCCTCGCAGGAGGACCAGCATGCTGCAGACCGACCACTTCGTTCGTTTCGAGCGCGTCACCTCCGCCGAGCGGACAGCGCACGGGATGTCGGCGACCGTCCACACGGAGCAGCTGCGCGTCGATCTCGTCCGCGACGACGTCGTGCGCCTGAAGATCAGCCGCGGCGGAGTCTTCGACGAGGAGCCGACCCACGCGGTGTGCACCGACCCGCTGGCGAATCAGGTCGAGTTCGGGTTCGAGCAGGACGGCGACCGGGTTCGTCTCGTCACCTCCGCCATGGTCGTCTCCATCTGGCTCGACCCCTTCCGGATCGACGTGCACCGGACGGACGGCACCCCGGTCATCGAGACGGCAGCCGACGCGGACGGGCACTACTGGGCCTACGCCACCCTCAACGACACCTTCACCGTCCGCAGACGTTGCGGCGGGGCCGACCGGATCTTCGGTCTCGGCGAGAAGGGTGGCCGCCAGGACCGCAAGGGCCGAGACTTCACGCTCTGGAACAACGACGTCCTCAGCGAGGTGGGCTCACAGGAGTTCACCGCAGGGAAGGAGCCCGGCGACCCCCGCGGGGACCGCACGAGCACGGAGTTTGATCCCTACTACGTCTCGGTGCCGTTCTTCTACCACCAGCTCTACCCGCACGGTCAGATGAGCGGCTCCTTCGTCGACAACGGCTATCGCGGCCACTACGACTTCACCGCGGCGAACGAGTACCGGATCAGCTTCGAGGGCGGCCAGTACACCGAGTACGTCTTCGCCGGGCCACACATGCCGGCCATCCTCAGCGCCTACACGGAGCTGACCGGCCGGATGTCGCTGCCGCCGATCTGGGCGCTCGGCTACCACCAGTGCCGCTGGCACAAGTACGACCAGGCCGCCGTCGAAGCGCTCGGGCAGCGGCACCGGGACGACGACTTCCCGTGCGACGCGCTGTGGCTCGACATCGACTACATGGACGGATACCGCGTCTTCACGTGGGACACCGAGGCGTTCCCGGACGGCCCCGGGATGGTCAAGCGCCTCGCTGAGCAGGGTTTCCGGGTCATCACCATCATCGACCCCGGGGTGAAGTACGAGCCCGGCTACCCGGTCTTCGACCAGGGCCTCGAGCGCGACCTCTTCTGCAAGACCGAGGGTGGGGACATCTACATCGGCCAGGTGTGGCCGGGCAACACTGCCTTCCCGGACTTCGCCACCCCGGAGGTCCGGGCGTGGTGGGGCGAGCTCAACGCCGCGCACGTCCAGTCCGGGCTCGCCGGGATCTGGAACGACATGAACGAGCCGGCGACCGGGGTCATCTCCTCGAAGCCGATGCGCTTCGAGCACGGCCGGCACTCGCACGACCGGTTCCACAACCAGTACGCCCTGCTCATGGCCATGGGCACGACCGAGGGCCTGCTCGAGGCCATGCCCGACCGGCGCACCTTCATCCTGTCCCGGGCCGGCTTCGCCGGGATCCAGCGTTACGCCGCCAACTGGATGGGCGACAACCAGTCCCGCTGGGACCACCTGTGGCTCAGCGTCACGATGGGCTGCGGTTTCGGCGTCTCCGGGCAGCCGTTCGTCGGCGCCGACATCGGCGGGTTCCAGGGCAACGCCAACGCCGAGCTCTTCCTCCGGTGGATGCAGTACGGCGCGCTGACACCCTTCTGCCGCAACCACTCCGAGACGGGCTACATCGACCAGTACGCCTGGGCCTTCGGCGAGGTCATCCACGACCTCGTCCGCGACGCGGTCCGGCTCCGCTACCGGCTGATGCCCTACATCTACGCGGCCTTCGTCCGGGCATCGGAGACCGGAGAGCCGGTGCAGCGTCCGCTCGTCTTCGACTTCCAGTACGAGTCCGCGGCAGCCGACCTCGACGACGAGTACCTCTTCGGCAGGGACCTGCTCGTCGCGCCCGTCGACGAGCCCGGCATGACCGCGCGGCAGGTCTATCTCCCCGCCGGCGGGTGGTACGACTGGTTCACCGACGAACCGCACGTCGGCCGCACCTACGTCATCGCGCCCACCCCGATGGACCGCATCCCCCTCTATGCCCGAGCCGGGTCCGTCATCCCCCTGTGGCCGGACGCCCCGCCCTCGACGGACGGCTACCACCCCGAGGTCATCGACCTGCACCTCTTCGTCCCGCTGGGCGACGGACGCTACGAGTCACGGCTCGTCGAGGACGACGGGCTCACCTTCGCGTCACGCGACGGCGCCCACCGGACCACCACGCTGACGGTCACCCGCACAGGTGACGACGTGACGCTGAGCGGTGAGGTCGACGGCGACGGCTACCCGGAGTTCCGACGGAGCGCCTTCCGACTCGTCCTCCACGGCGCTCGCCCCGCGACGGTGAGCCACGACGGTGTCGAGCTCTCCTCCACCGAGGGCGCCTTCCACCTCGACAACGACGGCGCCGACTTCGAGGTCCGCTTCTCGGTCTGACGTCACTCCCAACCCGGCCCACCGCCAGAGGTGGCGAGAAGGCGGAGCGAGCCCAGCGGCATACGACCTGATCTGCGGCAGCGCGACGTCAGCCGGGCGCGGGACCGTGCGACCGGCGGAGGCGGAGCCAGCGGAAGCCGTAGGGTGCGGTCACGCGCGACCCCTACCCGGCTTCGCCCACGTCGATCGGCTTGACGGCGGGCCCGGCGAGGACGGGCCCGTCCGAGCCGAACCGTGAGCCGTGGCAGCGGCAGTCCCAGGTCTCCTCGGCGTCGTTCCAGCGCAGGCGGCAGCCCATGTGGGAGCAGCGCGGCGCCTCGCGGCGCAGTTCGCCGGTGACGAGCTCGGCGGCGACCTTGACGTTGCCCTCGACGAGAGTGGGGACGGACCGCACGCCCTCGATGCGGCCCGCGTCGAAGATGTCCAGCCACGGCGTGTCGTGACCGGCGATGAGGTTGCTGAGGGCGATGCCTGCGGCGGTGCCGTTGGCGAGCCCCCACTTGCCGAATCCCGTTGCGACATAAAGGTTCTGGTGGAGCGGTGGCCGGCCGACGTAGGGCACCCGGTCGGGCGTGGTGTAGTCGTGCGCACTCCATCGGTGCGAGACCTCTGCCACGTCGAACGTCGCCCGGGCCCACTCCTCGAGCTGCGCGTAGCGAGCCTCGGTGTCGACGTCGGCCCCGACCTCGTGTCCCCCGCCGACGACGATGAGGCCGTTCGGCCCGCCGTCGGGCCAGGGGCGGGTGGAGTGGGTGGGCTCGTCCACGGAGATCGTCATGGCGGCGGGGGCCTCGGTGCGCAGCCGCACCGCGAGGCCGTAGGACAGGTTGGGGCGCGTGCGCGCGAAGTAGCCGCCGATCAGGCCGATCGGCAGGAGCGTAGCGAGCACCGCGTGCGTGGCCCTCACCTGGCCGTTCTCGGTGGTCACGACGACCTGTCCCCGCTCCTCGCTGACGTCGGTGACGCGCGTGTCCTCGTGGATGACGCCGCCGGCGGCGACGACGGCGTCGGCGAGACCGTCGAGGTAGCGACGCGGGTGCAGGTGCAGCTGATCGGTGAACAGCACGCCCGCGGTGATCGCGAACGGCAGGTCGGACTCGCTCACGAGGGACGCGGGCAGCGCCAGCCGGCGGGCAGCCACGGCCTCGTCCTCCATGGCCCGGATGGTCCGCGACTCGTCCGACGTCGTGTAGACGAGCGCGTCGGCGCGGGTCAGGGAGCAGTCGATCTCCAGCTCGTCGACGAGGCTGGCGACGAGGTCCATCCCCGCGCGGCTCGCGTCGGCGTACTGCCGCGCCCGGTCGTGCCCGGCCCACTCCACGAGGTGGGCGTAGACGAGGGAGTGCTGCGCGGTCACCTTGCCGGTCGTGTAGCCGGTGGTCCCGTCGCCGACGCGGCGCGCCTCGAGCACGACGACGCGGTTGCCGTCCCGTGCCGCGAGCAGCGCCGTCGTCAGCCCCGTGATCCCGGCGCCGACCACGACGACGTCGGCCTCAGCGTCGCCGTCGAGGGCAGGCGTGGGCTCGCGCCACCGCTCGGGGTCGTCGAGCCAGACGCTGTCGTGGGTGACTCCGTTGCTGCTCATGTCGCTGCCTTCCGAGGTGGGGATGATGCCGTATGCCGCTGGGCTCGCTACCCGGGTCGGGGAGCCGTCGCGTCGTGGTGGGGGTGACGACGCGCGCCGCTCCGGGTGACGACCACGCGCGCCGGTTCGGTTCGGATCTCGGTGATCTCCCCGACCGGGACGAGGACGTCGTGGCGCTGGAGGTGGCGGAAGGCCCGCCGCAGCAGGGCGGGCCCCTGGTGCGGGTCGGCGTGGTAGCCGAGCTCGGTGCCCAGCGGTGAGTGGGTGACCTGGAGGTGGGTGAGCGTCCAGCGTTCGTTGCCGATGCCGGTGTGCAGCTCGATGAGGTCGCCGAGGCGGTGGCCGTCCTCGTCGAGGACCGGAGCGCCCAGCAGGGCGCTGAGCCACTGAGCCCCCGGTGCGGGTGGGCGGACAGGCGGCTCGGTCAGGTCGGCGCGCGACATGGTGGGGGTGGCAGGCCCGTCGCCTGAGTCCAGCGCCTCGTCGTGGTCGCCGCCCTTCGCGCCGGGGATGCGCCCGACGACGTAGCGACGCAACCACCGCTCGAGTCCGAACGACCGCTGGAGCGCCTCGACGGCAGCCTCCGTGAGCTCCACGGGCGAGCCGAGGTCGGTGACCTGGGTGGTCGGCACCACGACCGGCTGGGGTTCGGAGCCGGTCGACAGCCTCCGCCAGACGGCACCGACCCATGCGCCGAGGCGGCCGGGAAGTCGCTGACTGAGGCCCCCGGGCCCCACGACCAGACCGGTGACGACGAACGCGTCCGCGGTCCAGCTGAGCTCGAGGTCGTCGACCTTGCCGACGAGCTCGCGCCGGGGCCCGACGATCTGGTGGTCGAGGACTCGCAGGACGAGGTCGAGGTGGCCGTCGCTCATGTCACTGCCCCGCTCTCGTCAGGACCATTAGCGGGATCGCGGCGACGGCAGCAACCCCCACGATGAACAGGTAGATCGTCCCCAGCGTGTTGGCGAGCCGCCCGTTGGCGTGGTCGCCCATATAGGTGCGGTCGTTGGCGACGACGAGGATCGGGAAGTAGGTGAGCGGCAGCGCCACGGCACTGAAGACGATCGAGTACTCCGTCAGCATGATCGGGTCCACCGTGGTGAGGAGCACACCCACGCCGACGATGGTGCTGAGGAGCACCACGGTGTGGAAGCGGGCGGCTCGGAGCGGCTCGACGAACTTGCCCCACTGCCAGCCGAAGTACTGCGCGATGCTGTAGCCCACGGACAGCCCCGTCTCGCAGGCCGCTCCGAAGGTGGCGGCGAAGAAGCCGAGCAGGAGGAAGGCAATCCCCAGCTTGCCGAGCGCCAGGCCGACGGGAAGCCCGAGCTGACCCAGCGTGTCGACCTCGATCGACTGTGGGAAGAAGGTGACCGCGGCCGTCGCCGCGATCGCGAGCGACAGCAGCCCCCCGAGCGGGAAGCCGATGAAGACGTTCGCGCGCATGGTGCCGAGGTCCTTCGCGGTCCAGCCCTCCTCGACGCCGCCACTGGAGAAGAAGAACACCTCGTACGGCGTCATGGCCGCGCCGAAGAGCGCGATGGCGTAGTAGAAGTACACGGCCCGGCTCTCGCCGTCGGGGAGCGAGGGGCGGCTGGCGGACTCCCAGAGCGCCGACCAGTCCGGGCCGAGCTGCCACAGCGCGACGGCGAAGACGATGAGGGCGAGACCGGCCAGCCCGAACGCGTTCTCCAGGACCGAGAAGCGCACGCGCCAGAGGACGAGCCACACGGCCGCTCCGACGACGGGGATCCAGAGGTACGGGTTCACGCTCGTCGCCAGCTCGAGCGCCAGGGCGACGCCACCGATCTCCGCGGTGTAGGTGAGCAGCGTGACCGCCATCGACGCGGCGAGGTTGAGCAGGCCCACCCGGGGCCCGAGGCGCTCGCGGATCAGGTCGAAGGTCGCCCGCCCGCTCACTGCCGCAACCCGCCCGCTCATCTCGGCGAAGACGCAGATCCCGACAATGCCGACCAGGACGACCCAGGCCAGCGACATCCCGAAACGCGCCCCCACGAGACCGTTGGCGACGAGGTCACCGATGTCGACGAACCCACCGATGGCGGTGAGGATGCCGAGAGCGATCGCGAAGAACTTCTTCACGGCAGGGTCTCGGCTTGCTGCTCCATGTCGTCCGCGACGTCCCGGAGCTGGTCGGCGAGGTCTCCCATCGCGCCGACGTCCTCGCGGCGGACAGCGATCCGGGCGTCGGCGAGCAGATCACCGGCCTCGGACAGGAGATCGAGCACCGTCCCGCGCAACGGGTCGACGTCTCGACCGGGCGGGTCGACCACCGCGAAGCTCGCGGCGATCGGGTCCAGGGCCTCTTCGGACTCGGTGACGACCGTGTCCGCATAGGCGAGGGTGATGCGATCGTGCACCCGAGCGTCCAGGGCCAGCGCCGCCACCCGCGCCGTCGAGACGGCGGACTCGAGCGCACCGACAGCGTTGTGCTGGTAGGCGCCCGTGTCCACGGCCGGGGCGACGCAGCCGGCCAGCACCACACACGCAGCGGGCGCCCAGCGCGGTGCCCTCATCGACGTCTGCCCAGCAGGGTGTGGGCGAGGAAGCCGAGGAAGGTCAGGAAGACGAGCCAGCCGGCCCCGAGCGCGAAGCCTTCCACCATGAGCATGGTGCGGCGTCCTGGCTCAGTGGTTCCGAAGGGCCTTGATCAGCTCGCCCTTGTCCATCGTGGACCGGCCCTGGATGCCGACCTCCCTGGCCCGCTTGAGCAGCTGGTCCTTGGTCCAGTCCTCGTAGTCCCCGGACTTGCCACCCTTGCGACCGACGGCGCTGCGCGACGTGTTGGCCGCTGCGTTGGCAATCCGAGCCGCCTTCTCCTTGCTCGCCCCGTCATCGCGGAGCGACTCGTAGAGCTCCTTGTCCTTGACGGACGGACCTGGATCACGACGCTGAGGCATGGTCGTTCCTTTCTGGGACACAGGTCGGCGACGGCTGACCTCTACCCACGCACCACCACGGCAACCGACACCACCGGCCAGAACGCTCCCCACCTCGAGTGGCCCCACTTTCCACAGGAGCCCGCCGGCGCGGGCTGTGGACGGCGGGGCCACTCGAGTGAGCGGTGGGCGCGGACTCCACCTCGAGTGGCCCGGGTCTCCACAGCCGTATGCCGCTGAGCCGGCTCCCGACGCCCGCGCGGGCTGTGGACGGCGGGGCCACTCGAGTGAGCGGTGGGCGCG
>NZ_JAPFQL010000022.1 GCF_028446585.1 Intrasporangium calvum | reverse complement strand
AGGCGGGTGGTCAGGGCTGGCGGGACGTGTCGATGGCCCAGTGCCGCCACGTGGACGTGACCTGCATGCCGACCTTCTCGTAGAGGCTCAGGGCGCCGGTGCGCGAGTCCGTCGACAGTTCAGACCTCGTCGCGCCGTGCTCACGTGCGCGCTCGAAGGAGTCGACGAGGAGGGCCCGGGCCAGGCCGCGGTGGCGCTGGTCCCGCCGCACGGCGAGGCGACTGACGAACCCGGTGTCCCCGGTCAGCTGCAGGATCGACGTGCCGACGACTGCCCCCGAGGGGTCCGTCATGAGCCGCAGGTGCCACGGCTCGAAACCGGGTCGTTCGACGACCTGCGCGGTGAAGTCGGAGTAGGGCTCGCGCTCCCGGTCGGCCCACTCGAGGAAGGCATCCTCCACGACGAGGTGCGCCGCACGGTAGTCGGCGTCCCCTTCCGCGGCGCGAATCGCGTACCCCTCGGGTATCGGCTGCGGCTCGATCGTCCTGCCCTGCGGCATCTCGAGCACCCACGACGTCCACAGGACCTCGTACCCGAGATCCCGGAGCAGCCGCTCGCCGTGGGACCCGGCGGGCACGGGTTGGCCGACGAGGCCGCTGCCGTCCCGACGGCTGACCCGCTCGGTCCACCGGGCCAGAGCGGTGCCGACCCCGCGGCCGCGGTGGTCGCCGGCGACGACGGCGGTGGCTCGACGGCCGGAG
Organism: Intrasporangium calvum; assembly: GCF_028446585.1. Classification (GTDB taxonomy): domain Bacteria; phylum Actinomycetota; class Actinomycetes; order Actinomycetales; family Dermatophilaceae; genus Intrasporangium; species Intrasporangium calvum_A. The sequence goes on along the minus strand of NZ_JAPFQL010000022.1, from coordinate 39,799 downwards.
GACACCTCGGCGTAGCCGACCAGGTCCGCACCGTCGAACACGCCGATGCTCTGTGTCACGAGGTCGAAGCTGGGGCGCTGCCAGTCGCTGACGAGGTCCGCCTCCTCGATGGCCACCATCCCGATGCTCTCCAGCTCGTCGGCCGCCATGAGCTCGAAGACCGCCGAGGTGTCAGAGAGGGCCAACGGACGCGTGGTGCAGCCCTCGAGCCCGAGGTCGTTGATGTCCCGCTGCGAGATGGTCATGAGTGCTCCTCCGGAGGGTCCGCATGCGTGGCGGTCTGGGTGGGGGCGAGGCCGATGGAGTGCCGGAAGGCCGCCAGGCCTTCGACGTGCAGCGGGTGCGGGCCACGTCGGAAGGTCCCAGGATGCAGGACCAGCGTCTGGTTGAGCGCCAGCTCGCCGGGTCGTCGCTGAAGTCGCCGTATGCCGCTGGGCTGGTACCCGACCTTGCGGCTCACTGCCATCGAGGCCGGGTTGTCGGTGAAGGCACCGGAGGTGATCTCCACGGCGCCGAGGTGGTCGAAGAGGAACGCGCACATGGTCTGGCGCATGAGCGTTCCGATGCCCTTGCCCTGGTGAGGGCGACCCAGCCACGATCCTGTCTCCCCCGACTGCGTCACGAGGAAGTCCTTGGTCGAGAAGCCCTGAACGCCGACCAGCGCGCCCTCGAAGCGCACGGCGAGGTTGAGCTCCCAGGCCTCCGTCGAGAAGGAGGCACGCGTCTGCCAGTGGTACTGGGCGAAGCGCTGGTTGAAGTCGTCGTCGGCCACATCTGTCCACGGCACCGCGAACGGCATGACCGCCGGGTCGTGGATGCCGCCCTTGGCGATGGCGGCCAGCTGCGTGAGGTCATCGTCCGTGATGCCGCTCAGCTGGATGGGCCCGGCCGAGATGCGCAGGCCCAGCATCGGCAGCAGGTCAGCGACGGTGTGTCCCATGCGGGCCAGTGTCCCGACCGCTCGGCAGTCCCAACAACCGACTTTCCGCTCCTGGCTGAGACCCAGTGGCGCCGGCCCACGTCACCGACGGTTGGTGAGATCACGTCACCACATGGTGAGACGCGCAGCACGGTCGATTGACTTCCCCCGGGGCCCGTAGGACGGTTGACCCGTGGCCCGAATTCTCGTACTTCCATAGCGCGCCGACCAGCAGCACCGGTCAGCGCGCTTCCCCTTCCGTCCGCCACAGGACTGAGGGGTTTTTTTGTGGCCGCACCCGGGGGCCCTGCCCCCATCAGAACCGAACCAGGCATCCCAGCCGAGCGAACCGGAGAGAACCGTGAGCGAAACCACGAAGCAGGCACCTTCGCCCGCGGACGTGGCCCAGCGGGCCCGCCCGAAGCCCCCCACCGACCCGACGAGCGCCGCCCCGGCTCCCGTCGTGGAGGCCGTCGAGGTCACCGGTGCCCAGGCTCTCGTACTCGCGCTCGAGGCGGTCGGTGCCGACACGGTCTTCGGCATCCCGGGCGGGGCGATCCTGCCCGCCTACGACCCGATGCTCGACTCGAACAAGGTCCGCCACATCCTCGTCCGCCACGAGCAGGGCGCGGGCCACGCCGCCGAGGGCTACGCCTCCGCGACCGGCAAGGTCGGCGTCTGCATGGCGACCTCGGGCCCCGGTGCGACGAACCTCGTCACGGCAATCGCTGACGCCCACATGGACTCGGTCCCGATGGTCGCGATCACCGGTCAGGTGTCGAGCGCCAGCATCGGCAGCGACGCCTTCCAGGAGGCGGACATCCGCGGCATCACCATGCCGATCACCAAGCACAACTACCTCGTCACCGACCCGGCGAAGATCGCCCAGGCGGTCGCCGAGGCCTTCCACGTGGCGAGCACCGGCCGCCCCGGCCCGGTCCTCGTCGACATCAGCAAGGACGCGCTCCAGGCGACGACGACGTTCAGCTGGCCGCCGCCGATCGACCTGCCCGGCTACCGACCGGTGACCCGACCGCACAGCAAGCAGATCCGGGAGGCCTCGCGCCTCATCGCTGCCGCCCAGCGGCCGGTCCTCTACGTCGGTGGCGGCGTCGTCCGCGCCCACGCGAGCGACAAGCTGCGTGAGCTCGTCGAGCTGACCCAGATCCCGGTCGTCACGACGCTGATGGCTCGCGGCACCGTGCCGGACAGCAACCCGCTCAACCTGGGCATGCCCGGCATGCACGGCACCGTCGCCGCCGTCACGGGCCTGCAGAAGTCGGACCTCATCATCGCCCTCGGTGCCCGCTTCGACGACCGGGTGACGGGCCAGCTGTCGACGTTCGCCCCCGAGGCGAAGGTCATCCACGCGGACATCGACCCGGCCGAGATCTCGAAGAACCGGGCCGCCGACGTGCCGATCGTCGGCGACGTGGGCGAGGTCATCGGGGACCTCATCGAGCAGATCCGCGCCGACCAGGCGAGCGCCGGGCCGGACGGTGCCGACGGTGTCGCCGGTGTCGCCGGTGCCGGCGGCTGGGACTACGCCGCGTGGCGTGAGCGGGTCAACGGCTGGAAGGAGACCTTCCCCCTCGGCTGGACCGAAACCGAGGACGGCACCCTGTCGCCGCAGTACGTCATCCAGCGGATCGGCCAGCTGACGGGTCCGGAGGGCACCTACGTCGCCGGCGTGGGCCAGCACCAGATGTGGGCGGCCCAGTTCGTCCAGTACGAGCGGCCCAACGCCTGGCTCAACTCAGGGGGCCTCGGCACGATGGGCTACGCGGTGCCCGCCGCGATGGGCGCCAAGGTCGCCGAGCCGGACCGCACGGTCTGGGCGATCGACGGCGACGGCTGCTTCCAGATGACGAACCAGGAGCTCGCCACCTGCGTCATCAACAACATCCCGATCAAGGTGGCGGTGATCAACAACAGCTCGCTCGGCATGGTCCGGCAGTGGCAGACCCTCTTCTACAACGAGCGCTACTCCAACACCGACCTCCAGCCGATGCAGCAGCGGGTCCCGGACTTCGTCAAGCTCGCCGACGCCTACGGTTGCCTCGGCCTGCGGGCGGAGACGCCCGAGGAGGTCGACGCGGTCATCAAGCAGGCGCTCGAGACCAACGACCGGCCGGTCATCATCGACTTCGTCGTCCACCGCGACGCGATGGTCTGGCCGATGGTCCCCGCCGGCGTCAGCAACGACAAGATCCTGGCCGCCCGACACGAGGCGCCCGTGTGGGAACGCGAGGAGTGAGGAAGCACCGATGAGCAAGCACACCCTTTCGGTCCTGGTGGAGAACAAGCCCGGCGTCCTGACGCGCGTGGCGGGCCTGTTCTCCCGCCGCGGTTTCAACATCGACTCCCTCGCCGTCGGTCCGACCGAGATCCCCGAGATCTCGCGGATGACGGTCGTCGTGGAGGTCGAGGGCAGCGCCCTCGAGCAGGTCACCAAGCAGCTCAACAAGCTGATCGAGGTGCTCAAGGTCGTCGAGCTCGACCCGGCCTCGTCGGTCCAGCGCGAGATCCTGCTCGTCAAGGTCCGTGCGGACGCGACGACGCGCACCCAGGTCATCGACACGATCCAGCTCTTCAAGGCCAAGGTCGTCGACGTGACCACAGACGCGGTCGTCATCGAGGCGACCGGCACGACCGACAAGCTCAAGGCCCTGCTCGACGTCCTCGAGCCCTTCGGCATCAAGGAGCTCGTCCAGTCCGGCATGGTGGCTGTCGGGCGGGGTGGCCGGTCCATCACCGACCGCTCGCTCCGCAGCGCCTGAGCCGAACCCCCGAACCCAATCCCCATCACAACGAACCAAGGAGAGGCCCTCATGGCCGAGATGTTCTACGACGACGACGCTGACCTGTCCATCATCCAGGGCAGGAAGGTCGCGGTCATCGGCTACGGCAGCCAGGGCCACGCCCACGCACTCAACCTGCGCGACTCGGGCGTCGATGTCCGCGTCGGCCTCGCCGAGGGCAGCAAGAGCATTGCGAAGGCGGAGGCCGAGGGCCTCACGGTCCGCAGCGTTGCCGACGCCGTCAAGGAGGCCGACCTCGTCGTCATCCTGACGCCGGACCAGGTCCAGCGCTCCGTCTACGCCAACGAGATCCAGCCCAACCTCCAGGAGGGCGCCGCGCTGCTCTTCGGGCACGGCTTCAACATCCGTTTCGGCTACATCAAGCCCGAGGCCGACGCCGACGTGCTCATGGTCGCCCCGAAGGGCCCGGGTCACATCGTGCGGCGTGAGTTCGCCGATGGCCGTGGCGTCCCGGTGCTCCTCGCCGTCGAGCAGGACGCGACCGGCTCCGCCTGGGACCTCGCCAAGTCCTACGCGAAGGCCCTCGGCGGCCTGCGCGCCGGCGGCATCAAGACGACCTTCACCGAGGAGACCGAGACGGACCTCTTCGGCGAGCAGGCCGTCCTGTGCGGTGGCGCGAGCCAGCTCGTCATGTATGGCTTCGAGACGCTCGTCGAGGCGGGCTACCAGCCCGAGGTCGCCTACTTCGAGTGCCTCCACGAGCTCAAGCTCATCGTCGACCTCATGATCGAGGGCGGCATCGCCAAGCAGCGCTGGTCGGTGTCCGACACGGCTGAGTACGGCGACTACGTCTCCGGCCCGCGTGTCATCGACCCGAGCGTCAAGGAGAACATGAAGGCCGTCCTGGGTGACATCCAGAACGGCGCGTTCGCGAAGCGCTTCATCGACGACCAGGACGCCGGCGCGCCGGAGTTCAAGGCGCTGCGCGAGAAGGGTGCCCAGCACCCGATCGAGGCCACCGGCCGCGAGCTGCGCAAGCTGATGGCGTGGGTCAAGCAGACGGACTCCGACTACACCGAGGGCTCCGCGGAGCGCTGAGTCCCGCTTCGGCGAGGCACGACATGGAGGGTATGCCGCTGGGCTCGGTCCCACGGCATACCCTCCGTCGCGTCTCGGCCGGGTGAGCAGACGTAGGATCGGCGCCATGGTGGATCCGGGCCGGGGAGGGATGCGAGCGCTGCGCGCGTTCGTCTTCCTCGCTGTCGCGACCGGGCTCACCGTGGTCGGACACGTTCTCGGGGGCGGCTCGGTGTCGGCCCTCGGGGTGGCGGCGCTGGCCGTCGTGGTCTGGCCGGTCGCCCTGGTCGGCTCGGCCCGGCAGCGCCGAGTGCCGCACCTGCTGCCTGCGCTCGCGCTGGGCCAGTTCGCCGGGCATGCCGTGCTCGGCTACGTGGACGCTGCCGTCGGGTCGCTGTCCGCGGGCACCGGCTGCGCTCCCGCGGGGGCTCTGCACGGCCACCTGCTGCTCGACTGCACCGGCTCCGCCATGGCCATGAACGGCCACGTCGGCACGCCTGCGATGACGGTGGCGCACCTCAGCGCTGCTGTCGTCCTCGCGGTGGTGCTCGCCCGGGGCGAGGCCCTGCTGTGGCAGGTCCTCGACCTCGCCGTGCCCGTCCTGCCGCGGCTCGCCCCTCCGGTCGTGGAGCACCTGCGGGCCACCTTCGTCGTGCGTCCGAGCCTGCGCGGGCTCGACGTGGCGGTCGTCCCGGGGCGTGGACCCCCGGTGCCTGCCTGATCCCGGCCCTCGGCGCTGACGCGCCTGGGGGCGTCCGACGCGTGCGCTGAGGCGCCGCGTCGAGATCACGCCTGCCCGACCCCACCCCGAAGGACCGTCATGACCCACTCGTCCCTGCCCATGCCCTGCTCACCCCGTCATCGCCGCCGGTCGGCGCGCCCTGCGGCGGTGGGCCTGGCCCTCCTCGCCGTCCTCGGTGTCCCCGCCTGCGGCGCTGCCGGTGACCCCGCCTCGACGGCGTCGTTGTCCTCCTCCCGATCGAGCCTGCCCAGCTCCGTCACGCTCGAGTCCGGCTGGGCCAAGGCCGGCTCCGGGATGACCGCGGTCTTCGGAACCGTGGTCAACGGCACCGAGCGGGAGGTCACCATCATCGGAGGCTCGAGCGCGTCCGCCGACGAGGTGCAGGTGCACACGATGGCGAAGCAGCCCGACGGTTCGATGAAGATGGTGCAGAAGAAGGACGGCCTCAGCGTGCCGGCTGGTGGCTCGGTCGAGCTGGCGCCCGGCGGCGACCACATCATGCTGGTCGGTCTCGCCGCACCACTGGTCAACGGGGACGACGTCTCCCTCTTCATGACGACGAGCGCCGGCGCGGAGCTGGCGTGGACGGTCCCGGTCCGGTCCTTCGCCGGGGCCGAGGAGACCTACGTCCCCGAGGACCACTGATGGACCGGGTCGAGCGGAGGGCCGTGCTGCGGACCGGCCTGCTCGCCGGCGGCGTCGGAGTGGCCGCAGTGGCCGCGACTCGCGCGGCGTCGGGGCCTGGTCCGGCCGGGCAGGATGCGGCCAGCCCGGCATCGGGCCAGGGCAGCCGGGCTGCACGGCCCGCGACGCTGCCCTTCCGGGGGCCCCACCAGGCGGGAGTGGTCGACGAGCCGCAGCCGTTCGCGGCCTTCGTCGGCCTCGACCTGCCCAAGGGCGCCACGAGGCAGACCTGCCGCCGGCTCCTGCGGGTCTGGACCGACGACATCGAGCGGCTCATGGCGGCTCGTGGCCCGCTCACGGACCTCGAGCCGGAGCTGGCCGCGGTGCCCTCCCGGCTGAGCGTGACGGTCGCGGTGGGCCCGGGCTTCTACGCCGCGGCCGGTCTCGAGGCGGACCGCCCCTCCTGGCTGGCGCCGCTGCCACCCTTCGAGGTCGATCGCTTCGAGCCGCACTGGCCGCAGACCGACCTGCTCCTGCAGATCCGCGCCGACTCACCGGTGGCCGTGGCGCATGCACAGCGCCGGCTCGTCGTGGGGGCGCAGCCGCTGGCGGTGCAGCGCTGGGTCCAGCGCGGCTTCCGTGAGCCGCTGACCGCGGTGCGGCCCGGGATGCCGTTCCGCAACCTCTTCGGCCAGGTCGACGGCACGGTCCAGCCGGCGACCGGCGGAGCCGAGGATGGCCTCATCTGGCTCGGGTCCGGCGGCCTGCCCGCGCCCCAGGGTCTGGCGGGTGGCACGTCGCTCGTGATCCGGCGCATCGCGATGAACCTCGACACGTGGGACGAGGTCGACCGCGCCGGCCGCGAGCACGCCATCGGTCGCCGCATCGCCACGGGCGCACCTCTGACTGGGAGGGTCGAGTCGGACGTGCCGGACCTCGCCGCCACCGACGCGCTGGGGTTTCCCGTCATCGATCCCGTCTCGCACATGCGTCGAGCCATGCCCCTCGCACCGCACGAGCGGATCCTCCGTGCGCCGTACTCCTACGACGACGCACCGGGCCCGGGGGAGCGGTCCAACAGCGGGCTGGTGTTCGTGTCGTTCCAGGCCGATCCCGTGCGGCAGTTCGTCCCGATCCAGCAGCGGCTGGCGGAGGCCGACCTGTTGAACATCTGGACGACTCCGGTCAGTAGCGGCGTCTACGCGGTGCTTCCGGGCGCAGGGGCCGGGGAGGACCTGGGCGCGGCGCTCCTCGCCTGACCTGCTCGGGGTCCACGATTCGGGACGGGCGGACCATGCAGTGATACGCGTCACCCACGGACGCGTTCACATGCTGGTAACGACTGATGACCCCGGCCGTCACCTGCGCCTAGACTGCGTCCGGCACACCGCGGTGCCGCACTCTTGGCCCGCGTGCTTCCTCGGGCCGCGCACCCGCCCCGAAAGGATCCTCTGTGACCAAGCCCGTTGTGCTCATCGCCGAAGAGCTGTCACCCGCAACGATCGAGGCACTCGGCCCGGACTTCGAGGTCCGGACCTGCGACGGAGCCAACCGTGACGAGCTCCTGCCGGCCCTGGTGGACGTCGACGCGGTCCTCATCCGTTCCGCGACGAAGATGGACGCCGAGGCGATCGGCGCGGGCCGGCGCCTCAAGGTCATCGCCCGAGCCGGCGTGGGCCTCGACAACGTCGACGTCCAGGCGGCGACTCAGGCGGGCGTCATGGTCGTCAACGCCCCGACCTCCAACATCACGTCCGCCGCGGAGCTCGCGATCGCCCTCCTGCTGGCGACCGCGCGCAACATCGCCCCGGCGAACCAGGCCCTCAAGGGCGGCGCCTGGAAGCGCAGCAAGTACTCCGGCGTCGAGCTGCTCGACAAGACCGTCGGTGTCGTCGGCCTCGGCCGCATCGGCGCCCTCGTCGCCGAGCGACTCAAGGGCTTCGGCATGAAGGTCATCGCCTATGACCCCTACGCCTCGCCCGCGAAGGCCGGTCTCGTCGGCGCCCAGCTCGTCGGCCTGGACGAGCTGCTGGCCCAGTCGGACTTCATCACGGTGCACCTGCCCAAGACCCCCGAGACGATCGGCCTCATCGGTGAGGATGCCCTCTCCAAGGTCAAGCCGTCGGTTCGCATCATCAACGCCGCTCGCGGCGGCATCGTCGACGAGGCCGCCCTGGCCCGGGCCGTGGCCGAGGGCCGCGTCGCCGGTGCCGGCATCGACGTCTTCGCCACGGAGCCGACCACGGAGTCGCCGCTCTTCGAGCACGAGTCGGTCGTCGTCACCCCGCACCTCGGCGCCTCGACCGAGGAGGCCCAGGAGAAGGCGGGCATCTCGGTCGCCAAGTCGGTGCGCCTCGCGCTCTCCGGTGAGCTGGTCCCCGACGCGGTCAACGTCTCGAGCGGCTACATCGCCGAGGAGGTCCGTCCCGGCATCCCCCTCGTCGAGAAGCTCGGTCGCGTGTTCACCGCCGTCGCGGGTGCCACCCCCGCGCAGCTCGACGTCGAGGTCCGCGGCGAGATCACCGAGCACGACGTCAGCGTGTGGAAGCTCGTCGCGCTCAAGGGCCTGTTCACCGACGTCGTCGAGGACCCGGTGACCTACGTCAATGCTCCGGTGCTCGCCGAGCAGCGCGACTGCCAGGTCCGCCTGCTCACCGATGCGGCGGCCGGTGACTTCCGCAACGTCACGACGCTGCGCGGCACCCTGAGCGACGGCACGATCGTCAGTGTCTCCGGCACCCTGACCGGCCCGAAGATGGTCGAGAAGCTCGTCGGCATCAACGGCTACGACCTCGAGGTCCCGCTGTCCGACCACATGCTGGTCTTCGAGTACTCCGACCGCCCCGGCATCATCGGCGCCGTCGGCCGGATCCTCGGCGACTCCGACATCAACATCGGCGGCATGCAGGTCTCGCGCCAGGCCGACCAGGCCATCGGCGTGCTCAACGTCGACAGCGCGGTTTCGTCGCAGCTCGCGGGGGAGATCGCCGCGGCGGTCGACGCGAAGTCGTTCACGGTGATCAACCTGCAGGACTGAGCAACCCGTTCCGTATGCCGCTGGGCTGGGACCGCGCGTCACGCGTGGACCCAGCCCAGCGGCATACCTGCGTCTGGGGACGGTCCGGCCTCCCGTGATGTCGGTCACGTGGAGGAGATCTTCGCGTCACATACCGGGCACGGCGTCTCATTTTCTGGAAACCCCCTGTACCTCTGAGTAACCGCGCGTACCGTGATTGACATGACGCGGCAGGTCGTACTCATTGCCAGCCGCGGCGAGTTTCAGTAGTCAGCTACCTCGCCGCGGTGATCCCGCGTTCCCTCCCAGCTGACGGCTCGCCCACCCGGGCTCGAGCCCTGAAACCCCCACTTCGACGTGTATTAAGGATGAAGCCATGAGCGAAGACGCCCAGGCCGCCCGCCAGGCGCTGCAGGAGTCGATGGACCTGCGCGACCAGGGCCACACCGACGACTGAGTCGGTCTGACGCCAGCTGAGGCCCTCTCCCGTTCGTGGGGCGAGGGCCTCAGGCATGTCAGGAACTGAGACGTGCATTCCACATCACAAGACGATCCCTAGGCTGGAGACATGGCAGCAGCGCAGCGTGCAGAGGGTGAAATGCAGGACTACTCGATCGCCGTCGTCGGTGGCGACGGGATCGGCCCCGAGGTCGTCGCGGAAGGTCTGAAGGTTCTCGAGGCGGCCACCTCGGCCAGCGGAGCGAAGTTCTCCACGACCGACTACGACCTCGGCGCTCGCCGCTGGCACGCCACCGGCGAGACGCTGCCCGACTCGGTCCTCGAGGAGCTCCGCGGCCACGACGCGATCCTGCTCGGCGCCATCGGTGACCCCTCGGTGCCGAGCGGTGTCCTCGAGCGCGGGGTGCTGCTGCCCATCCGGTTCGCACTCGACCACTTCGTCAACCTGCGCCCGGCCAAGCTGTTCCCCGGTGTGGCCAGCCCGCTCGACGTCGCCCGCGTGGCTCCTGATGGCATCGACTTCGTCGTCGTCCGCGAGGGCACCGAAGGGCCCTACGTCGGCAACGGTGGTTCGCTCCGCACCGGCACGCCGAACGAGATCGCCACCGAGGTCAGCGTCAACACCCGCTTCGGTGTCGAGCGCGTGGTCCGGGACGCGTTCGCCCGCGCCCAGGCCCGTCCGCGCCAGCACCTGACGCTCGTGCACAAGCACAACGTCCTCACCCACGCCGGCCACCTGTGGCGGCGGACGGTGGAGGAGGTCGCGGCGGAGTTCCCCGAGGTCGAGACCGCCTACCAGCACGTCGACGCGGCAACGATCTTCATGGCCACCGACCCGGGCCGGTTCGACGTCATCGTCACCGACAACCTCTTCGGCGACATCATCACCGACATCGCGGCTGCCATCGCCGGTGGCATCGGTCTGGCGGCCTCCGGCAACATCAACCCGGCACGCACGACCCCGAGCATGTTCGAGCCGGTCCACGGCTCGGCCCCCGACATCGCGGGTCAGGGCAAGGCTGACCCCACGGCGGCCGTGCTCTCCGTGGCGATGCTCCTGTCGCACCTCGGACTCGTCGACGCGGCCGGCCGGGTCGAGGCCGCTGTCGCCGCCGACCTGGCCGAGCGCGGTGACGCCGTCCGCTCCACGGCACAGGTCGGCGACGCCATCGCCGCCCGCCTCTGAGGCGTCGCCCGCCCGCTTTCGCCGTCTCACCATGTGGGCGATAGCCTGCAGTGGATCACTGCTGATTTGCCGCTACGGAGGTTTGCCATGACCCAGTTGTCCTTCGAGGTCACTCGTCGCGAGGACGTCACGCCGTCCGAGCGCATCGCCCAGGTCCACGAGAACCCGGGCTTCGGCAAGACCTTCACCGACCACATGGTCGTCATCGAGTGGAGCGCGGCCGACGGGTGGACCGGGGCTCGTGTGCAGCCCTATGGCCCGTTCCAGCTCGACCCGGCCGCGGCGGTGCTGCACTACGCCCAGGAGATCTTCGAGGGCATGAAGGCCTACCGGCACGCGGACGGGTCCGTCTGGACGTTCCGGCCCGAGGCCAACGCCGCGCGCTTCGCCCGCTCGGCCCGGCGCCTGGCCCTGCCCGAGCTGCCCGAGGCCGACTTCATCGAGTCGCTGCGCCAGCTCGTCGCCGTCGACCAGGAGTGGGTGCCGGGACCGGACGGGGAGAAGAGCCTCTACCTGCGCCCCTTCATGTTCGCGTCGGAGGCCTTCCTCGGCGTCCGCCCCGCCCAGCGGGTCACCTACTCCGTGATCGCCTCGCCGGCCGGCGCCTACTTCACCGGGGGCCTCAAGCCGGTGACCCTGTGGATCTCGACGTCCTACGCTCGCGCCGGAGCGGGCGGCACCGGCGCCGCGAAGTGCGGCGGCAACTATGCCTCCTCCCTTGCGGGGCAGCTCGAGGGCGCCGAGCACGGCTGCGACCAGGCCGTCTTCCTCGACTCGTCGACGCACACCTACATCGAGGAGCTCGGGGGGATGAACCTGTTCTTCGTGACGAAGGACGGCAAGATCGTCACGCCGGAGCTGACGGGGACGATCCTCGAGGGCGTCACCCGGGCCTCGATCCTCGAGCTCGCCAAGGAGCTCGACCTCGAGCCGGAGGAGCGGCGCATCCGCATCGACGAGTGGAAGGAAGGGGCGGCGTCCGGCGACATCGTCGAGATCTTCGCCTGTGGCACCGCGGCCGTCGTCACCCCTGTCGGTGAGCTGCGCTGGGACGGCGGCTCGGTCGACCACCGCCGCGACGGCCACGAGGACAAGGTCGCCACGGCCATCCGCAACCGGCTGCTCGACATCCAGTACGGCCGGGCCGAGGACTCACACGGGTGGATGACGCGCCTCGTCTGATCGCGACCGACCTCGACGGCACGCTGCTCCGGTCCGACGGGACGCTCTCTCGTCGGACCGGCGCTGTTCTTGCCGCAACGGAAGAGGCCGGCATCGAGGTCGTCTTCGTGACGGCGCGCCCGCCGCGCTGGCTCGACGAGCTCGCCTCGGCCGTGGGTGGTCACGGCACCGCCATCTGCGGCAATGGTGCCTTCGTCTACGACGTCGCTGCGAGGACCGTCGTCAGCAGCTCCGGCTTCGAGCACGCCGTGGTCCGCGACATCGTGGCCGACCTGCGCCGAGCGGTGCCCGACGTCGCTTTCGCCGCTGAGCGCGGGGGTGGACTGTGGTTCGAGTCGGCCTTCCCGCACGATCCGTCCCACGCCGTGCCGGATGATGCGGTGGAGGCACCGATCGACGACCTGGACGGCGAGCCGGTCGGCAAGCTGCTCGCCAAGTCGGCGACGCTCCCCGACGATGACTTCTTGGAGCGGGCCATGGCCGTGGTCGGTGACCGTGCCCACGTGGCGTTCTCGGGCGCCGGAGGACTCGCCGAGATCAACGCCGCGGGGGTCACGAAAGCGGCCGCGCTCGAGCGCTGGTCGGGCCGCCTCGGGATCCGAGCCGAGCACGTGTGGGCCTTCGGGGACATGCCCAACGACGTGCCGATGATCCGGTGGGCCGGGGTGGGCTGGGCCGTCGCGAACGCCCACCCAGAGGTGCAGGCCGTTGCCGACCGCATCTGCCCGTCCAACGACGACGACGGCGTGGCCCAGACGCTGGAGCGTCTCCTGAGAGAAATGGTCTGAAGCAGAACCATTGACGAGTTGACTTTCGCAGGTGTTGGATGCGTCACATCATTGGACGCGGTGGGCGAAGGTCTGCCGCCTGATGTTTGTGAGGTAGTGCATGAGCGTTCCTCCGTCATCCGAGCCGCACCTGGCCTCCCGAGCAGCGGCTGCTGACCTCCACGACGACGAAGCTCTGCTGGCCGAGCTCGGCTACAAGCAAGAGCTGCACCGAGGGATGAGCGGGTTCTCCAACTTCGCCGTGTCCTTTTCCATCATCTCGATCCTCGCCGGCTGCATCACCACCTACTACCTGGCGATGGACGCCGGCGGACCGATCGCCATCTCCATCGGCTGGCCGGTCGTCGGGATCTTCGTCCTCTGCGTCGCCCTGGCGATGGCCGAGATCTGCTCCGTCTACCCGACCGCTGGCGGGCTCTACTACTGGGCGGGCCGGCTGGCCCGACGCAACAAGCGCATCTGGGCCTGGTACGTCGGCTGGTTCAACTTCCTCGGAGAGATCGCCGTCACCGCCGCCATCGACTACGGCGCGGCCATCACCTGGATGGCCCTGCTCAACCTGACCTTCGGTCTCGAGGTGACGGCCACGAGCACCTTCGTCGCCTTCCTCGTGATCATCGCCCTCCACGGGCTGCTCAACACGTTCGGCGTCAACCTCGTCAAGGTGCTCTCCAACGTCAGCGCCTGGTGGCACGTCATCGGTGTGGCCGTGATCGTGGGCATCCTCTGGCTCGTGCCGGACCAGCACCAGTCGCTGACCTGGACCTTCACGGAGTTCCGGAATGAGACGGGCTTCGACTTCGCCATCCTCGGTCTGCCCTACGCCTTCCTCGTCGGACTTCTCATGGCGCAGTACACCTACACGGGCTACGACGCCTCCGCGCACGTGGCCGAGGAGACCAAGGGCGCCGCGGTAGAGGCGCCGAAGGGAATCGTCCGCAGCGTCTGGGTCTCGATCATCGCCGGCTGGATCCTCCTCGTCTCCGTCACGGCGGCGATCCAGGACTACGACGCGCAGCGCGCCACGGAGACCGGACTGCCTCCGGCACAGATCTTCATCGACGCAGCGGGCGCCGGGCTCGGCAAGTTCATGCTCCTCATCGCCGCGGTGGCCCAGTTCTTCTGCGGCATGGCGTCGGTGACGGCCAACTCGCGGATGTCCTTCGCGTTCTCGCGTGACAATGCGCTGCCTGGCTCGCGCTGGTGGTCGAAGGTCAACCCGAGGACCGGCACGCCGACCAACTCGATCTGGCTGTGCGTCGTCGGCTCCATCGTCGTCGCGCTGCCGGCGCTGTGGAGCATCGTCGCCTACGCGGCGGTCACGTCGATCGCCGTCATCGGGCTCTACATCGCCTACGTCGTTCCCGTCTTCCTCCGACGGACCCACCCCGAGTTCCGGCCGGGCCGCTGGAACCTCGGACGCTGGAGCGCCCCGATCGGTTGGATCGCGGTCGGCTGGGTGGCGATCATCGTCGTCCTCTTCATGCTGCCGGCCTACGCCCCGGGCACGTGGGGGGACGACACCTTCAACTACGCACCGGTCGCCGTCGGCGTCGTCATCGTCTTCGCGACGGTCATGTGGTTCCTCGTCGGACGGCACCACTTCATGCGGGACGTGCCCGAGGGCCACGACACGAAGGCCCCGTCGGAGCTGCTGGGCTGAGCGATGGCGCACGACAGGCCGGCGGGTGAGCTCGCGACGACGGCGTTGCCGGATGCGGTCCTGCGTCCGGCGTCCGGCAACGCCTTCGAGCACGCGGTCGAGCAACTGGCGCGCGCGATCCGTCTCGGCGTGCTCCGCGACGGTGAGCAGCTGCCGCCCGAGCGCGAGCTCGCGGAGCGCCTCGGCATCAGCCGCAACACGCTCCGCGATGCGATCGCCGCCCTCCGCGAGTCCGGCCTGGTGACGACGCGGCGCGGTCGCGGTGGCGGGAGCCGGGTGACGTATGCCGCTGAGTCGCCTTCCGCGCTCAAGGGGTCCTACGTGCGCAGCAGCGCTGACATGGAGGACGCGTTCGCCTTCCGTCGGGTGGTCGAGCCCGGTGCCGCCTGGGTCGCCGCCACCCGCTCCATGGCTGCGGACCAGCGGGCCTGGCTCGTGGACAGCCTGGACAAGGTCGACCTGGCTGCCGAGCCCGCAGCCCACCGGGTCGCCGACTCGAGGCTGCACCTGGCGATCGCGACCCTCTCCGGGTCGCCGATGCTCGTAGACGCGGTGACGCGAGCCCAGGCGGCCCTGCACGAGATGTTGACCGCCATCCCGGTCCTGCGGCGAAACATCGAGCACTCGAACGACCAGCACCACCAGATCGTGACGGCGATCCTCGCAGGGGACCCCGAGCGAGCGCGGGAGGTCATGGAGGAGCACTGCGATGCCACCTCTGCCCTGCTGCGCGGGCTCATCGGCTAGACGAACCAGGAAGAGGCAGCATGGCAGCAGCACCGAGGCTCACCCTCGACGAGCTCCGCTCCGAGATCGAGGAGGGGACCATCGACACGGTCGTCGTCGCCTTCACCGACATGCAGGGCCGGCTCCAGGGCAAGCGCCTGCACGGCCACTTCTTCCTCGACCACGTGCTCGAGCACGGCACCGAGGGATGCAACTACCTGCTCGCCGTGGACGTGGACATGAACACCGTCGACGGCTACGCGATCTCGTCGTGGGAGCGCGGCTACGGTGACATGTTCTTCGACCTCGACCTGTCGACGCTCCGCCGCACCCCGGGTGCACCCCACTCGGCGACGATCCAGTGCGACCTGACCTGGCTCGACGGCAGTGGGATGGTGGCCCAGGCGCCCCGCAGCGTGCTCAAGGCGCAGGTGGAGCGGGCGGCGGCACTGGGGCTCACCGCCTACTGCGGGACCGAGCTCGAGTTCATCGTCTTCGAGGACTCGTTCGACGCGGCCTGGGACCGCGGCTACACCGGGTTGACCCCGGCGAACCGCTACAACGTCGACTACTCGATCCTCGGCGGCGACCGGGTCGAGCCGCTGCTCCGCGAGATCCGCAACGAGATGTACCGGGCCGGGGTCGTCGTCGAGGGCGCCAAGGGGGAGTGCAACCTCGGCCAGCACGAGATCGCCTTCCTCTACGACGAGGTGGTCCGCACCTGCGACAACCACGTGATCTACCGCAACGCGGCCAAGGAGATTGCCGCCCGGCACGGCAAGTCCCTGACCTTCATGGCGAAGTTCGACCAGCGCGAAGGCAGCTCGTGCCACATCCACCTCTCGTTGCGCGGCTCGGACGGGGCCATCTCGTTCGCCGACGACGAACGGCCCCACGGGCACAGCGAGCTCTTCGACCACTTCATGGCCGGGATCCTCGCGACCATGCCCGAGCTCACCTACTTCTATGCTCCCAACATCAACTCCTACAAGCGCTTCCAGCCCGGCTCGTTCGCGCCCACCACCATCGCCTGGGGTCACGACAACCGCACGTGCGCCCTTCGGGTCGTCGGCCATGGGGCGGCCCTCCGAGTCGAGAACCGGGTGCCCGGCGGCGACGTCAACCCCTACCTCGCGGTGGCTGCCATGCTGGCCGGCGGACTGCACGGCATCGAGGAGCGCCTCGAGCTCGAGCCGCCGTTCGAGGGCAACGCCTACACCTCGGGCCGCGAGCAGGTGCCGACGACCTTGCAGGAGGCCCGCGACCGGCTCGCCGACTCCGCCCTGGCACGACAACTGATGGGCGACGCAGTCGTGGACCATTACGTCAACGCCGCCGACGTCGAGCTGCGGGCCTTCAACGCCGCCGTGACGGACTGGGAGCGGCGCCGCGGCTTCGAGCGGCTCTGAGCCCAGCGGCATACGACTGGAGAAGGACGGACCATGAGCATCACGCACGACGTCATCAACCCGGCCACGGAGGAGCACGTCCGCACGGTCGAGCTCACGACGGTCGAGGGCACGGACGACGCCATCGCCGCCGCGGTCGCGGCCGGGCCTGCCTGGCGGGCCGTGGCGCCCGGCGACCGGGCGCGCCTGCTCCGGCGCTTCTCCGACGTCGTCGGCGAGCACCAGGAGGAGCTGGCCCAGCTCGAGGTCGCCAACTCGGGACACACGATCGGCAATGCCCGGTGGGAGGCGGGCAACGTCCGTGACGTCCTCGCCTACTACTCAGCGGCCCCCGAGCGGAACTTCGGCAAGCAGATCCCGGTGCCCGGGGGCATCGACGTGACCTTCAAGGAGCCCCTCGGCGTCGTCGGGATCATCGTCCCGTGGAACTTCCCGATGCCCATCGCCGGCTGGGGTTTCGCGCCGGCGCTCGCCGCCGGCAACACCGTCGTCCTCAAACCCGCCGAGCTGACGCCGTTGACGGCGATCCGCCTCGGCGAGCTCGCCCTCGAGGCCGGCCTCCCCGAGGGGGTCTTCACGGTCATCCCGGGCAAGGGATCGGTCGTGGGGGAGCGGTTCGTCACGCACCCGGACGTGCGCAAGGTCTGCTTCACCGGCTCGACCGAGGTCGGTCAGCGGATCATGCGCGGCGCCGCAGACCAGGTCAAGCGGATCACCCTCGAGCTCGGCGGCAAGAGCGCCAACATCGTCTTCGCCGACGCCGACATCCCCAAGGCGGCGGCCGCTGCGCCCTACGGGGTCTTCGACAATGCCGGGCAGGACTGCTGCGCCCGCAGCCGGATCCTCGTGCAGCGCAGCGCCCTCGACGAGTTCATGGAGTACTTCGAGACGGCCGTCAAGAACGTCGTCGTGGCCGATCCCCGCGACGAGGCCACCGAGATGGGCCCGCTGATCAGCGCCGGGCAGCACCAGACGGTGTCCTCCTACGTCGAGGACGCGAGCGAGCCGGTCGACGTGGCCTTCCGCGGCTCTGCCCCCGAGGGCAAGGGTTTCTGGTATCCCGCGACCGTTGTCCTCCCGCGGTCCACGTCCGACCGCGTGTGGCAGGAGGAGGTCTTCGGTCCGGTGGTGGCCGTGATGCCCTTCGACGACGAGGCCGACGCGATCGCCAAGGCCAACGACACGGCCTACGGGCTGTCGGGCTCGATCTGGACGCGCGACCTCGGCACCGGGCTGCGCGTGGCGCGCGGGGTGGAGGCGGGCAACCTGTCGGTGAACTCGCACAGTTCCGTCCGCTACTGGACGCCCTTCGGCGGCTTCAAGCAGAGCGGCATCGGCCGCGAGCTCGGCCCCGACGCGCTCGATGCGTTCACCGACGTCAAGAACGTGTTCATCAGCACCGACTGAGCTCGAGGAAGAGGAGAAGGCATGGGAGACAGGCTGGCTGGCAAGGTCGCGGTGGTCACGGGCGGCTGCTCGGGGATCGGGCTGGCGACGGTGCGGCGGTTCGCGCAGGAGGGGGCCAAGGTCGTCATCGGTGACGTCGACGAGGCGCAGGGCCCGCAGGTCGCCGCCGAGGTGGGCGGCACCTTCGTCAAGGTCGACGTGACGAGCAAGGAGGAGGTCGACGCGCTCTTCCGGACGGCGAAGGACACGTATGGCTCGGTCGACATCGCCTTCAACAACGCGGGCATCAGCCCGCCCGAGGACGACTCGATCCTCGACACGGACCTCGACGCGTGGCGGCGCGTGCAGGAGGTCAACCTGACCTCGGTCTACCTCTGCTGCAAGGCGGCGCTGCCCTACATGCTCGAGCAGAAGCGCGGCTCGATCATCAACACGGCGTCGTTCGTGGCCGTCATGGGGGCGGCGACGTCGCAGATCTCCTACAGCGCGAGCAAGGGCGGCGTGCTGTCGATGTCCCGCGAGCTCGGGGTCCAGTTCGCCCGTGACGGCATCCGGGTCAACGCGCTCTGCCCGGGTCCGGTCAACACGCCGCTGCTCCAGGAGCTCTTCGCCAAGGACGAGGAGCGGGCCGCGCGCCGGCTCGTCCACGTGCCGATGGGTCGTTTCGGTGAGCCGGAGGAGATGGCCAATGCCGTCCTCTTCCTCGCCTCCGACGAGTCGAGCTTCATCACGGCGTCGACGTTCCTCGTCGACGGCGGCATCTCTGGCGCCTACGTCACGCCGCTCTGAGGGACGAACGTCGTGTCGGACACCCCGGTCATCGGGATCACCTCCTACGTCGAGCCGGCGTCGCGGGGGGACTGGGTCGACGTGCCCTCGGCGCTCATCCCGCACTCCTACGTCCGCAAGGTCGAGGAGGCCGGCGGTATCGCCGTGCTCATCCCGCCCCGACTCGACTCCGCCCACGATGACCACCGCCTCGTGCGCGCCCTGCTCGAGCGCCTCGACGGCGTGATCATCGCGGGCGGGGCCGACGTGGCGCCCGAGCTGTATGAGGCGCAGCGCCACCCGACGGTCCAGGATTCGCGACCGGACCGGGACACGACGGAGGTCGCGATCGCCGAGGTCTCGGCGGCGGTCGACCTGCCCGTGCTCGGGATCTGCCGAGGCATGCAGGTCATGGCGGTGGCGCGCGGCGGCAGACTCGAGCAGCACCTGCCCGACCTCGTGGGACACGACGACCACTCGCCGGCGCCGGCCACCTATGGCAGTCACCCGGTGGAGACCGTGCCGGGGACGCGCATCGCCGACCTGCTGGGACCACGGGTCGACGTCCCGAGCTACCACCACCAGTCCGTCGTGACCCACCCGGGCTACGATCCCGCAGCCTGGGCGCCGGACGGGACGCTCGAGGCGATGGAGGACCCGACCTGCCGCTTCCGGCTGGCGGTCCAGTGGCATCCCGAGGAGGGGGACGATCCTCGTCTCTTCGTGGCGCTCGTCACGGCCGCCAGGTCGTATGCCGCTGAGCGCGCTCCCCGAGGCGGGTGACCAGCCTGCTCAGCTGGGCGTCCACCATGCGGACCGCAGGTTTCGGGCGCCGGACGGGGCTGCCACGATGACGGGGTGACGCACCTCCTCAGGCCTGCCACGAGCACGCTCATTATCACCTAGCGCGACGAGAGACCCTCGTCGCGCAGACCTCCCTACCCGGGGGGTCTTTTTGTTTCCCCGGCCACGAGCGGGGGAGACGCCGCGAAGCACACCGAGCCCAGCGGCATACGGATGAATGAGGGACCGAGGGGCGAACGGTCACGCCGACCCGCCACGACTACGAGAGAATCACGTCATGGAAGCGCTCCACGTCTACGACACCACCCTGCGCGACGGCGCACAGCAGGAGGGGCTCAACCTCTCGGTGTCCGACAAGCTCGCCATCGCCGGACTGCTCGACGAGCTGGGGGTCGACTTCATCGAAGGCGGTTGGCCGGGCGCCAACCCGAAGGACACGGAGTTCTTCGAGCGCGCCCGGACCGAGCTGCACCTGCGTCACGCGACGCTGGCCGCCTTCGGGGCAACGCGACGTGCGGGTTCTTCGGCCGGAGAGGACCCGCTCGTCGCCGCTCTCGTGGACGCTGGCACCTCCGTCGTCTGCCTCGTCGCCAAGTCCCACGTCCGCCACGTCGAGCAGGCGTTGCGGACCACGCTCGACGAGAACCTCGCCATGGTCCGCGACACGGTCTCGCACCTCGTCGCAGCGGGGAAGCGCGTCTTCCTCGACGCGGAGCACTTCTTCGACGGCTGGCACCTCGACCGGGACTACGCCCTGTCGGTGGTCCGCACCGCCCACGAGGCGGGCGCCGAGGTCGTCGTCCTCTGCGACACCAACGGCGGCATGCTCCCGCACGTCGTGGAGGAGGTCGTTGCCGACGTCATCGCCGCGACCGGTGCCCGGGTGGGCGCGCACTGCCACAACGACACCGGCTGCGCCGTCGCCAACTCCGTCGCCGCGGTGCGGGCCGGGGCAACGCACGTCCAGGGCACGCTCAACGGCTACGGCGAGCGCACCGGCAACGCCGACCTCGTCACCGTCGCTGCCAACCTCCAGTTCAAGCTCGGCCTCCCCGCGATGGCCGACGAGTCGCTGCGCAAGGCCATGCACATCGCCCACGCGATCAGCGAGATCACCAACGTGCCCGCCTACAGCCGTCAGCCGTACGTCGGCGCGAGCGCCTTCGCGCACAAGGCCGGCCTGCACGCGAGCGCGCTCAAGGTCGACCCCGACCTCTACCAGCACCTCGACCCCTCGCTGGTCGGCAACGGGATGCGCACCCTGGTCTCCGACATGGCCGGCCGCGCAAGCATCGAGCTCAAGGCCAAGGAGTCGGGGCTCGACCTGTCCGACCGGCCCGACGTGGTCGCCGCGGTCCTGGCCGAGGTCAAGGAGCTCGAGCAGCGCGGCTGGACCTTCGACGCGGCCGATGCGACGGTCGAGCTCATGGTCCGTGAGGCCCTCGAGCCGGGTAGCACCCGCTACTTCGAGGTCGAGTCGTGGCGGGTCATGACCGACTCGTCCGGGGAGGGTGACGCCGCCTCGGAGGCGACCGTCAAGCTCGTTGCCGACGGCGCCCGCCACCTCGCCGTGGGGGAGGGCAACGGCCCGGTCAACGCCCTCGACCACGCGATCCGGGAGGGCCTGGCCAAGGCCTACCCCGAGATCGAGAAGCTCGAGCTGATCGACTTCAAGGTCCGCATCCTCGACGCCTCGCACGGCACCGACGCGGTCACGCGGGTGCTCATCGAGATGTCCGACGGCGAGACGTCGTGGGACACCATCGGTGTCGCCGGCTCGATCCTCGCCGCCTCGTGGCGGGCCCTCACCGACGGCATCGTCTACGGCCTGATGCGTCAGGGCGTCCCGAGGCGCTGAGCCAGCCCGGTCAGCCAGTTCGGCGCGTCGGCTCGGAAGTCCGCTGCGTCGCGCGTGGGGGCGCCCTGCGGGATCGCGCCGAGCACTCCCTCCGGACGCTCGGCGAGGTAGTCGTGGTTGGTCTGCTCGAGGTGGCTCGGGGTGTCCGGCCAGGAGCCGATGACGGTGCCGAGGCCGCGGATCCCTCTGCTGCGCAGCGCCTCCCGCGTCAGCATGGTGTGGTTGAGGGTGCCGAGCGCGCTGCGGGCGACGACGATGACGGCGGCATCGGGGAGCGCCAGGGCAAGGTCGGCGAGCGTCTCGCCCGCGTCGGTCAGCTCGACGAGGAGTCCGCCGGCGCCCTCGACGATGACGGGGTCGTGCTCGGTGGCCAGCTCGTTGATCGCGTCGACGTGGTCGGCGAGGGTGGGGAGCGTGGCGCTCTCGAGTGTGGCGGCCGGTCGGGGTGCCATCGGCTCGCGCAGCCGGCACCCCTCGAGGGTGGGGATGCCCGACAGCCGCTCGACCTCGCCCATGTCCCCGGGCTCGCCGGGTGCCACGCCGGTCTGGACGGGCTTGTATGCCGCTGGGCTCAGTCCCGCCCCCGCCAGCACTGCCGCGGTGGCTGCGGTGACGACGGTCTTGCCGACCTCGGTGTCGGTCCCGGTGATGATGAGCACGCGTGGGAGCTCGGCGTTGCGTGGGGTGCGGCGGCCGTGCCGGGCTGCGGTCTCGGCGACGAGGCGGGCAGCGTGCTCGACCTCCTCGCGGGTCAGGTCGGCGCGGGCGGTGACCCGCAGCCGGGAGAGGCCGTCGGGCACGCTCGGTGGGCGGAAGCAGCCGACGAGCACTCCCTGCTCCCGCAGGTCGAGGCACGCCGCGACCGCTGACTCGGGTGAGGGCATCGGGATGGACTGGACGGCTCCGGCCGACTCGTCGATCCCGCACAGCCGGGCGATGGTGGCGGCGTGCTCCCGCACTCGCGCGGCCAGCGACGGGTCGGACGCGACGCGGCGAGCCGCCTCGGCGGCGGCCCCGGCTGCTGCGGGCGCCAGGCCGGTGTCGAAGATGAAGCTGCGGGCGGTGTTGACGAGGTGATCGCGGATCGCGGGCGAGCTGAGCGCCGCACCGCCCTGGGCGCCGAGCGACTTGGAGAGGGTGGCCGTCACGACGACGTTCGGCACGCCGTTGAGGCCCACCTCGGCGACGAGCCCCCGGCCCCGCCCGGCGACGCCGATGCCGTGTGCCTCGTCGACGACGAGCAGCGCGTCGTGCCGGGTGGCCACCTCGGCGAGCCCGACCAGCGGAGCGGCATCCCCGAGCACGGAGTAGATCGACTCGACGGCGACGACGACCCGTGACCCCCGCCGGGCAGCGAGCGCCGCGTCGAGGTCGTCGACGTCGTTGTGCCGGAAGGTCGCATAGGGCACGCGGGACATGCGGGCCGCGTCGTGCAGGGAGGCGTGGGCGTGCTCGTCGAGGAGGATCTCGGCGCCGCGGCCGGCCATCGCGGTGAGGACGCCGAGGTTGGCGGCATAGCCGGTCGAGAAGGCCAGCGCGCTCGGCTGCCCCGTCAGCTCGGCGAGGGCGGCCTCCAGCTCGCGGTGGATCGGCAGCGTCCCGGTCACGAGCCGCGAGGCCGTGGCCCCGGCGCCGTGCCGGTCGATGGCCGCGTGGGCGGCAGCCAGGACGCGGGGATCGCGCGACAGGCCGAGGTAGTCGTTGCTCGCGAGGTCGAGCGGAGCCGATCCACCCGCGTCCCGAAGGACCGGGTCGGCGCGGACCGTGCCCCGCTCGAGGCGCAGCGATGCCCGTTCGGCGAGCCAGTCGTCCCACGTGCTGCCGGTCATCGGCCGTGCACCTCCTCGACGGCCCCGACGATGGCGGCGCCGATCCTGGCGACGTCCTCGTCCGCGCTGACATACGGGGGCATCGTGTAGACGAGGTCGCGGAACGGGCGCACCCAGACGCCGCGCTCCAGTGCTGCCCGTGTCACGCGCGTCACGTCGACGGGCTGGTCGAGCTGGACGACCCCGACGGCGCCGAGGACGCGGACGTCCTGGACGGCGCCCAGCCCTCGCGCGGGCGCCAACCCGGCCGCCAGGCCGCGCTCGACCCGGGCGACGTCGACCTGCCAGCCGAGTCCGAGCAGGTCGAGCGAGGCACCCGCCACGGCGCAGGCCAGCGGGTTGGCCATGAACGTCGGCCCGTGCAGCAGCGCGCGGAACTCCGACCGCGTGATGACCGTCCCGACCTCCGCGGTCGTGAGGACCGCTGCGAGCGTGAGGTAGCCGCCGGTCAGCGCCTTGCCGACGCACATGACGTCGGGCGTGACGCCGGCCCACTCGCACCCGAAGAGCCGCCCGGTCCGGCCGAAGCCGGTCGCGATCTCGTCGGCGACGAGGAGCAGCCCGTGCTCGTCGGCGACCTCGCGCATGACGCGCAGGCACTCGGGGTCGTAGACGTGCATGCCGCCCGCGCCCTGGAGCACCGGCTCCACCACGATCGCGGCCAGCTCGTCCGTATGCCGCTGGGCCAGCTCCCGGAAGCCGGCGGCCCAGGCGTCGACCTCCGCGACCAGCGCCGCCGGGCGCTCGGCGTCCAGGGGCAGCCGGGCTGCGGGTGGGCGCGGGGCGAAGACGTGCCGGGCCAGCACCCCGGGGAAGGCCGAGTGCATCCCGTCGACGGGGTCGCAGACGCTCATCGCCGCGAAGGTGTCGCCGTGGTAGCCGCCGCGCACCGTGAGGAAGCGCTGCCGGCCGGCGCGGCCGCGGGCCGCCTGGTACTGCAGCGCGAGCTTGAGCGCGACCTCGACGGACACCGAACCGGAGTCGGCGAAGAAGACGTGCGCCATGCCGGGGGCCATCGCGACGAGCCGCTCGGCGAGGGACACGGCGGGCTCGTGCGTCAGGCCGCCGAACATCACGTGGCTGAACCGGTCGACCTGTGCGTGCGCCGCGGCGTCAAGGACCGGGTGGCGGTAGCCGTGGATCGCGCACCACCAGGACGACATCGCGTCGATGGCCTCGAAGAGCTCTCCCTCAGCCGAACGCAGACTCAGCCGGACCCCGGAAGCCGACTCAGCGGCATACGGCATCGGCCCGTCGAGCGGGGCGTAGGGGTGCCAGACGAGCCCGCTGTCGCGTGCGCTGACCGAGCGCACGGCGAGGTCAGGCATTGGGGGCCAGAGCGGTCCCGGCACCGCGGCGGCGGATCGACGGGTCGTGCGAACCGGCCCCGGCCCCAGCGTCCTCCGCCCCGAGCACGACGAAACCGTTGTCGCGGATCAGCTCGAGGTCCGCCTCGGCGGCCTGCCCCTCGGACGTGAGGTAGTCGCCGAGGAAGATCGAGTTCGCGACGTGCAGGGCCAGGCCCTGGAGCGAGCGCAGGTGCATCTCCCGACCGCCCGCGATGCGAATCTCCTTGTCGGGACAGACGAACCGCGCCATCGCGAGGATCTTGACGCAGCGCGCGGGGGAGAGGTCCCACGTGCCCTCGAGCGGCGTGCCGTCGAAGGGCATGAGGAAGTTGACCGGGATCGAGTCCGACCCGAGGTCGCGCAGCGCGAAGAGCGCCTCGACGAGCTGCTCGTCCGACTCGCCCAGACCGGCGATGAGGCCCGAGCATGCGGACAGCCCGGCTGCCTGGGCCCGTTCGACCGTGTCCACGCGGTCGGCGTAGGTGTGCGTCGTGACGATGTCGTCGTGGTGGGACTCGGCCGTGTTGATGTTGTGGTTGTAGGCGTCGACGCCCGCCGCACGCAGCCGCTCGGCCTGGCCGTCCTTGAGCAGGCCGAGGCACGCGCACACCTCGACATCGGGGTGCTCGGCCTTGAGCGCGCCCACCATCCCGGCGACGCGCTCGACATCGCGGTCGGTCGGACCGCGACCGCTGCTCACCATGCACACGCGGGTGGCGCCGCCGCGGAGCCCGGCCGTGGCCTGCTCGATCGCCTCGTCCGTCTTGAGCCAGGTGTACTTGAGGATGTCCGCGCCCGAGCCGAGCCGCTGGGAGCAGTAGCCGCAGTCCTCGGGGCACAGGCCCGACTTGAGGTTGACGAGGTAGTTGACCTTGACCGTGTTGCCGAAGTGCGCGCGGCGCAGGCGGGCGGCGGCCGCGACGAGGGGGAGGAGCGCGTCGTCGGGCGCCGTGAGGACGCTCAGGGCGTCGGCCTCCGTGGCCGGTGTCCCGGCGAGAACGGCGTCGGCGAGCTGGTCGAAGGTCGGCATGGCGCTCCTGTCTTGAACGGCGTTCAATTGAACGGCGTTCAGTATGCCGTCGGTCGGTGGCAGGATGTCAATCGCTGCCCGTGAGAGGAGGAGGTGACGTGTGGCACTGACCCGTGCACAGGTCGTCTCCACCGCGGTCGACCTGCTCCGCCGCTATGGCCTCGCCGACCTGTCGATGCGCCGCCTCGCCCGGGAGCTCGACGTCCAGCCGGGCGCCCTCTACTGGCACGTGGCGAGCAAGCAGGAGCTCCTCGTCGAGGTCGCCGGCGCACTCCTGGCGGAGGTGCCCGAGCCGCGCGACGACCTGCGGGCCCACGAGGCCCTTGCCGTCCTCTCGACCGCGGTCCGAGCGGCCCTCGCGCCCGTGCCCGACGCGGCCGACGTCGTCGGGATGGCGTATGCCGCTGAGCGGGCTGCCGTCCCAGCCCTGCGTGAGCTGCGCGGCCTGGTCGGGCGCGCCGGGGTGCCGGCTGAGGCATGTGAGGCGGTGACCGACCTGCTCGTCCACCACATCCTGGGCTCAGTCGCCCTGGAGCAGAACGAGCGTCAGGCGGGTGCCGTCGACCCTTCGTACGTCGGGCGGGATGCCGCCGAGGTGGCTGCGTCGTTCGCCGTGGGACTCGACGTGATCCTTTGCGGTTCGGTCGGCACAAAGGTCAGCGGTTCGTAAATTTTCCACCAAGGTTTGGTGCGCTTCGAGGGGCGAAACCGCATGGGCTTCGGATTCCGTCACGGCTGATCCCTTTGTGGTTCAGGGCGATTCGGGAGGATCCAGGGTCTTGGCGGATGGACCGTGGTTCGGTTTGCGGTGTTTGCACCCGATCTGGGATTGTCGGCGCGGCCCACCACCCTCCACGGGCCAATGGCTCGCCCTAGGCGTCGCGTCGGCATGTGCCGGCAC
The DNA here is from genome assembly GCF_028446585.1 of Intrasporangium calvum. GTDB lineage: Bacteria > Actinomycetota > Actinomycetes > Actinomycetales > Dermatophilaceae > Intrasporangium > Intrasporangium calvum_A. Next base: position 13,300 of record NZ_JAPFQL010000022.1, on the reverse strand, counting down.
GGCGGCTTGGGCTGGATCAGGGGAGTTCGTGTGAACGTCTTGCTGCGTTTCAGCGTGTCCGTTGTGGCTTCGGCCCTCGTTGCCACCGGGCTCGTCGCCCCTCCGGCGCAGGCGTCCGCGCAGGCGTTATCGCGGCCGGCAGCCGTCCCGGCCGGCCCGCCGCCTTGGGAGCCGCCGAAGCCACCGGTCAACAGCGATCTCCAGGCCGGCGCGGTCCCGCGACAGGGCGACGTTGCCGCGGGCAAGGACGCCCCGAAGGCGAAGCGCGTCAAGGAGCTCCCGGCGAAACGGAGCGCGAACGGCAAGGTCTTCGAGCTGAGCGACGGACGCCTGGAACAAGAGCTCTCCGTGGTGCCCGTCCACTACCGGGGCAAGGATGGGCAGTGGCGCGACATCGACACGGCTGTGAAGGCGGTGTCGGGAGAGCGCGGCTACTCCTTCGGTAACCGGGCGAACCAGTTCTCCTCCTTCTTCGGCACGTCCCGGGATCGGCTGGTGCTCTTCCGCGAGGGAGATGCCGAGATCTCGCTCGGCCTCGCCGACGACGCGGACCCAACCACCATGAAGGTGCGACCGGTTGTCGATGGGAACCGCGTCACTTTCCCGGACGCCCTCGGTCAGGGTGTCGATCTCACATATGTGGTGACGCCGGAAGGCCTCAAGGAGGACATCGTCCTCAATGAGGTCCCCGAGACCTTCTCGTGGACCTTCGACCTGCACACCAAGGGCCTCACGGCTGTGCAGCGTGCTGACGGCTCGATCACCTTCCACCGAGGCGGCGCCGACGGTCCGGCGGAGTTCTTGATTCCCCGGCCGTTCATGTTCGACGGCAAGGTCGACCCGGGCTCGATGACGGGGTTCGTCACCTCGGAGAAGGTCGAGCAGACTCTCTCCGGTTCAGGGGACGAGCAGCAGGTCACGATCACGGTCGACGAGGCCTGGGTCAAGGACACGGAGCGGGTGCTCCCCATCCGGATCGACCCGACCATCACCGTTGCCCCCGCCCTGGGCGAGGCGCAGAACGTCATGATCCTGTCGGAGGCGCCCGCTACGAACTATGCGTCGTCGTGGAAACTGTCCGTCGGCACCACGGGTTATGGCAAGGCTCGGTCGCTGGTGAAGTTCCCCCTGGATCAGATCCCGATGGGGACGAAGATCGAGCAGGCCAACCTCCAGATGTACTACTCGCAGTGGCACACCACCAACGACAACTCCGTCACAGTGGAGGCTCACCGAGCGACTGCCGCCTGGTCCGAGTCGACGGCGAACTGGAACAACGCGTCGGCGAACGTCGGCGAACTGTCGGCCAACGAGGTGCGCCTGGAGAACGGCGTCGAAGACCCGGAAGGGTATGGCACCGCGGGCCCCTGCAGCGTCAGCCCCTGCGGCTCGACGACGACGGCGAGTGACTGGACGACGCAGGCCTACTCGGGCGCGTCCAACGGGAACTACGTCTACAACAAGGACGCAGACACCACGGACCGCTACCAGTGGCGCCCGCGAATCACCGAGAGCGGTCCGTATCGCATCTCCGCGTACTACGTGAAGGCTCCTGGCCGAGCGACCGACTCTCCGTTCTGGATGTACTCGGCGGATCCGACCCAGGTCGTGACCGTGAACCAGTACGCGTCGACAGCCTCGAGCGTGTGGGGCTACCTGGGCACCAAGAACTTCAATGCAGGCACCAGTGGCAGCGTGATCCTTGGGGACCGGGCCAACCTCATCACCAACGGTGACGTGGTCAAGTTCCGCAAGGAGGCCCTGCAGACCAAGGACGCCAACAAGGTCGACCAATGGCACTCGTTCTCGGTGCGTCACACGGTTCAGTCCTGGCTCGACGGCCGTTACCCGAACTACGGGTTCGTGCTCAAGGTCTCCGACGCCGACGAGGGTGTGCTGGGGAAGGGCGGGCCACGCTACGAGGCCGCGGAATACGCCTACAACGGCGAGGCGGCGAACTGGCCCAAGCTCGTCGTTCGTTACGGAGTCCCGGGTGTGGATCTGAAGCCGGTCGACACGATCTATGCGAGCGGCGCGAAACTGGCGTGGAACGCCTACGTCGACCCGACCGGAACCTCGAGCACAGGCGACGACCTCGTCGAGTACCAGGTGCACCGCTCGACGGACTCGACCTTCTCGCCGTCCTCCTCCACGTTGGTGGCACCGGTCAAGCCGGGCACCCTGTCCTTCACCGACACCACTGCCGAGGTGACGGCGGCGGACGACCCGAGCGAGTTCGGGGGCAACCTCTACTGGTACCAGATCGCGGCCAAGACGCGCGATGGCCGCCTCCTACCCGGCCTGATCCGGATGGTGCGTCTGCCCAAGGCGGGCCGGGTCACTCGAATCTACTGGAACTCGGGCTACGACACGACCATCTCCTCGGCGTCGCCGACGACGAACTTCAACCTCTTCTACAGCAAGCACTGGCTGAACATCGGCAACAGCTATGGCTCGACGGGCACCGAGAAGCGCGCCCTGCTGAAGTTCAACACGCCCACCGACATCCCCGCCGGCGCGCAGATCCTGTCCGCCAAGATCAAGACCTACCAGTCCGACTCGGGCGGCAACCTCAACGCCGTCTACCGACTGCACGAGCTGACCCGTGACTTCAACGAGACCACGGCGACGTGGAACCAGGCGGCAACGGGAGTTCCGTGGACCACCCCGGGCGGCGACTTCTCCTCCACAGTGGTCGACGACCTGACCTACATCAACTCCGACCCGGCTCGAATGAACTGGGATGCCACCTCGTCCGTGAAGGAGTGGCTGGCGAACCCGGCCTCCAACAAGGGATTCCTGCTCAAGATCTCCAACCCGACCACGCCGCTGGACTGGCTGAGCCTGCTCTCTGACGAGGCCTCCGAGCCGCTGCTGCGACCCCGGCTCGTCGTCGAGTACCTGGAAGCCACGGCGGCCTCGACGTACGACGCGGCGGCGACCCCTGACACGGTGGAGACCGGGTCCACGCAGACGGTCGACGTGACCATCACGAATCCGACTGGCTCCGAATGGACCCCAGCCGCGATGGACCTGACCTACCGCTGGAAGACCCCGGACGGCCAGGACGTGACGACGTCAGCGAACCAGGCGTTCACGGCGCTGCCCGAGACGCTCTCGCCGGGGGAGGCCGTGACGGTCAAGGCGACGGTCAAGGCGCCGGTCGCGGGAACGACCTCGGCGGACGCGATCAAGGCGTTCCCGCACGTGCTGGAGTGGGAGCTGCGCGACAAGGCCACCGGAGTGCTGCTGTCGAAGAAGTCGACCGGGGCGATCCCGGCGCTGGCTCAACGCGTCACTGCCGTGACCCCCACCTCGGACCAGATCGGCCTGGAGAAGTTTTATGCATACTCCGGCAAGGCAACCGGTGCTGGCGCGACCCTGACGAACAATCTGTATGCCGGCAACGCCGTTTGGTCGTACAGCCCCATCAGCAACCCGGGGCGTGGCCTCGGCAGCTTCTTCCGACTGGCCTACAACAGCCAGGACACCAGCGACACCGTCTCCGGATTCGGCTGGAGCATGCAGGCCTCGTCCCTGACGCGTCTCGGTGCCCCGCTGGACCTGCACCCGAACCGCAACCCCAGCACGGTCAAGCTCACGGATGGTGACGGCACGACCCACACCTTCACCGTCGACCCCAACGACCCGAACCGGAACAACTTCGTCAGCCCGAAGGGCGTGCACCTCTACCTGCAGCGGCAGAACGTCTGTGACGCCCGGGTGACGGACCTGCAGGCGTGGGTCATGACCCGCCCGGACCGGACGCAGTTCTTCTACGACTGTGATGGGTTCCCCACCTCGATCGTGGACAACAACGGCAACACGATGACCTTCACGTACGAGGCGCGCCGCTCGCAGAACAAGCCGACGAAGTTCCTCAAGTACGTCACGGACGCCACGGGGCGGCAGGTCCTGACGCTCGACTACTACGACAAGGGCGACAGCTACCCGCTCGTCTCTGACACCGCCTGGACGGTGTCCACCGCCACCAACCTGACGAACCCGTTCGTCATCGACCACGTCCGCTCGGTGACTGACCACACGGGTCGCCAACTGACCTTCGCCTACACGGACAAGGGTCTGCTCGGCCAGATCACGGACGGAGCCGGCTCCAGTCAGCCCAAGGTGTTCGGGTTCCAGTACGACATGACGCAGGGCAACAAGAACGCCAAGCTCGTCAAGGTCGTCGACCCACGAGGCAAGGGCACCTCGCTCGAGTACTACACCGCGCCGCAGGACCCGAAGTTCAAGTGGGCCCTGAAGAGCATCACGGACCGGCTCGGGAACCCGACCTCCTTCGCGTACGCCGACCCGGACGGTGCGCAGGGCCAAGCCATCTCGGCAACGGTGACCGACGCGGAAGGCAACTCAGCGGCATACGACCTTGATGGGTACGGACGCCCGACGAAGACGACCAACGCGAAGAGCGAGACGACTCAGCTCGGGTGGGACGACCAGCACAACGTGACTCGCCTGACCGAGGCCAACGGGGCCGTATCCACCTGGGTCTACGACGCGCTGACCGGCTACCCGACCGAGATCAAGGACGCCACGGCGGTCAAGAACGGCACCGCCGGGACGACGCTGACCTACCAACGCGGGATGGGCGGCCGGATCGCGGACCTGACCGGCAAGCGTTCACCGGAGGGCCGCACCTGGGCCTTCACGTACACGGGCGAGGGTGATCTCGCGTCGGTGACCGACCCTGCGGGGACGGCGACGACCACGGCCGGGGACTTCACGACCAGCTACACCTACGACGGGTGGGGTCAGCTGCTGACGGCCAAGGACGCCAACGGCAACCTCACGAGGAACGCGTCGTTCGAGGCCAACGGTTACCCGCGGGAGATCACCGACGCCCTCGCGCAGAAGACGGCGTTCGCCTACGACGACGCGGGGCGAGTGCTCACCGTGACGGACGCCCTGGGCAAGAAGACCGAGCAGACCTACGACGTCTACGGCCGTCCGCTGGTCACAAAGGTGCCCAAGGACCAGGCGGCGGGCATCTACATCACGACGCCGGCCCCGACGTACGACCCCAATGACAACGTCACGGTCAGCACGGCACCCAACGGTGCGCAGTCGACGGCGGTCTACGACGCCGCGGACCGGGTGACCGCAAGCACCTTGCCGAAGGACTCGGACACCGGTCCCGAGCGCAAGAGCACGTTCACCTACGACAAGATCGGCAACCTGCTCACGCAGGTCGAGCCGCGAGGCACGGCAACCGCCGAGGCGGGCGACTTCACGACGACGTATGCGTACGACCCCATCTACCAAGTCACCTCGGTGACGAACGCGGCGGGCGGGAAGACCACCTACACCTACAACACCGTCGGCGACCTGGTCACTGTGGTCGACCCGCGCAAGAACGCCACCTCGGCGACCGACGACTACACGTCCAAGTTCGAGTACGACCTGGCCCACCGCCTCACGCGCACCATCGACGCGGCCGGCAAGGCCAGCTCGCAGACCTACGACCGCGACGGGCTCGTCGTATCGAGCACCGACCAGGAGAACCGGACGACCACGGTCACGCTGGACGCGCGGGGTCAGGTGAGCGAGGCGAAGTCACCGTTCAAGGACGAGGCGGGGACCATCCTCTACCGGTACACCCGGTTCGAGTACGACCAGGTCGGCAACCGCACGAAGGTCATCACGCCTCGGGGTGTTGCCACGGCCACCGTGGCGGACGACTTCATCCACCAGACCGTGTATGACCAGTTGAACCGGGTCAAGGAAACGCTGACCCCGTTCGACCCGTCGGACGCCCGCTACAAGACGGCGAACAAGACGACGTACGCCTACGACGCGGTCGGCCGGCTCAAGACGCTCTCGCTGCCTCCGTCGGAGGGGCAGAGCGTCCGCAACGACACGGGCTACGGCTACTGGGACAACGGGGCGATCAAGTCCTCCACGGACCCGTGGGACATCATCACCACCTACGACTACAACGCGCTCGGTCAGCAGACGAAGCGGACGCTGACCTCGGCGGGTGGCCAGTCGCGGGTGATGACGTGGGACTACCACCCGGACGGCAAGCTGAAGGCTCGGGCTGACTCGGGTGCGCCGGTCGGTGCGCATGTGGTGCTCGTCGATGACGGCGACACCGGCAACGTCAAGGCCACTGGCACGTGGGCCACCTCTACCGCCGGTTCGGGGTTCCAGGGGGTTGGTTATCGCACCCACGCTGCCGGGTCCGGCACGGACACGTTCGAGTGGACGCTCAACATTCCCCAGGACGGTCAGTACACGCTCTACGCGAAGTACCCAGCGGTCACGGGGGCTTCCACGAGCGCGACCTACACGGTCAAGCACGCCTCTGGTGAGGCGAAGCCGACGGTGAACCAGGCCACCCAGGCCGGTCAGTGGGTCTCGCTGGGCAAGTACACGTTCGCTGACGGCAACGCCGCGAAGGTGACGCTGGCCCAGTCGGCCGGCGGGGTCGTGGTCGCTGACGGGGTCAAGGCGGTGCGGGACACCACCGGTGAGTCCGACGCGGAGAACCGGGACTTCGTCTACGGGTATGACGTCAATGGGAACCTGACCAGCGTCACGGACCGGCGCACGGGTGTTGCGGTGACGAGCTATGCCGTCGCCTACACGCAGCTGAACCAGGTCAAGACGGTCACCGAGTCCGGTGCGGGCAGCGGGACGACGACGTTCACGTACAACGAGAACGGCGCGGTCAAGAGCACGGCGCACGCCAAGTCGTACGCGAGCTACGAGTACGACGCGCGGGACCTGCTCGCGAAGGTCACCAACGGCGCCTCGGCGTCTGACCCTGCCGCGAAGACGACCACGTACACGTACAGCGACGCTGGGCGGCGGTTGCGGGAGGTCAAGGGCAACGGGAACACCGTCGACTACGGGTACTTCCTGGACGGCTCGGTGCGCTCGATGCTGGAGAAGACCTCGGCCGGAGTGAAGGTGGCCGAGCACGCGTTCGACTACGACCTGAACGGCAACCGCACCAAGGACGCGGCGTCGGTGATGAACGCGGACAACCACGGCGCGCTGGTGGCGACGACGTCGGTGTACGGGTTCGACCCGCTGGACCGGGTCGCGTCGGTGACCAAGACCGGCGCGGGTGCCGGTAGTGAGTCGTACACGCACGACGCGAACGGCAACGTCATCGCGCAGAGCATCGGTGGGGTCGCGACCTCGTTCACCTACGACCGGAACCGGCTGCTGACGGCGGCGACCGGGGGCAGCTCGGCGGCCTACACGTATGACCCGTTCGGGCGCCTCGAGTCGGTCACTTCGGCGGGCAAGCAGATCGAGCGGAAGGTGTATGACGGGTTCGACCACGTCATCGAGCACCGCAAGCTGACCGAGGCGGGGTCGCTGGCCAAGACGACGTACGGGTTCGACGCGCTGGACCGGACGGTGTCCAAGACGACCGGTGCGGGCACCGCGGACGCGAAGACGACCGACTTCGCCTACCTGGGCCTGACCGAGCAGCTGCTCGAGGAGCTGAACGCCGCGACCGACGCGGTCGAGGCGAAGTACACGTACTCCGCGACCGGGGAACGGCTCGGCCAGTCCAAGAAGAACACCTCAGGTACGTGGGAGGACTCCTTCTACGGGTACAACGCGCACTCCGACGTCGAAACCCTCACCGGGGCCGACGGGGCGACCCGGGCCACGTACGGCTACACCGCGTACGGCTCCAATGACGCGGCCCGGTTCACCGGGATCGACAAGCCGAGCGTGGGCGAGCCCGGCGGCGAGGCGTACAACGTGTACCGGTACAACGCGAAGCGGTGGGACGCCGCCTCCGGTGAGTACGACATGGGGTTCCGGGACTACAACCCCGGGTTGAACCGGTTCACCACCCGCGACATGTACAACGGCGCCCTGGCCGACCTGAACCTGGCCACCGACCCGTTCAACGGCAACCGGTACGCCTTCGCCGGCGGCAACCCGATCAACCGCATCGAACTCGACGGCCACGTTGCGCTTCCCTACGACGGAGTCGCCGGGGATGCGGGGTCCGTTTCAGCGAGCTCGTCTTTCTGGGACACGATCGTTGAAGGCTCAAAGGACGCAGTGGGCGTTGCCAGGGGCTTCGGTGAGGGAGCCGTCGACACAGTCTCAGGGCTCTGGGAGTGTGGCTCGGCGATCGTCGACTGCGGGAAGAACGTGTGGTCCTTCGCGGGCGCGGTCAAGGACGACCCGTCAGTGGCTTGGCGAGCAATGACTGACGACATCGTTGACGACTGGAACAATGACAACCAGGGAGAAGCCATCGGCCGTGGCGCCTTCTCGGTGGTCGAGTTGGTGTTCGGGCTGAAGGGCGTTGGTAAACTCTCGAAGGCTTCGAAAGCCGGAGACGGGGCAAGCAGCGAGGCGAGCCTGCTCTCGCGCGCCAATGTAGCCAGGGACGCCGCTCTTGAGCGTCTGACAACTGTTCGAAGCGCCGACCGGCCAGCGACGGTGGTGGGTGCCTACAACGTCCGCACAGGTGAGGTGGCAGTGGGCCAAAGCTCAAAGGTCCTGCAAGAATGTGCTGAAGCGTGCGCAGTACGAATGCTTGGTGGCAATGCCGCCGATATCCGCTTCACGCGTGCTTTCAGACCCAATGGTGTGGGTGCACCGTTCCGTGAGATACCGGTCTGCGCTTCCTTCTGTGAGCCTGCCTATGGCCGTGGAGCGTTCCCAGACCCGCTGACTCGGTTCGCGTCGGATGGGATCGGATGAGCACGTTGGGGATGTATGAACTGCTGGCGCGGATGCAAGGCGCAACCCGGGAGGATGCGGAACATCTACGCCTCAAGCTCGAGGCCGACTACGCACCCAACCAAGTGCTTCGAGAGGGTGCCGCTGAACTCGCTACCGGAATCATTGCTGGTCTTGCCGGCGCTTCGACGTCTGGTCGTCTGGAGTCCTGGGAATTGCTCGCGGTCTTGGCGGCGGGCGCTGTGCCGCCCACAGCCGCTGACCCGGACGTTGTTGCTGCCGCCCAGGGCGCTCTGATCGAGGCAGTCCCGTTCGTGTCGGCGCGGGTCGCGAGTCCCCAATCCAAGGAGTCCGACTACCTTGCCGTCGACGTGCTGGACGCAGTCAGCGTCTTCGGGAAGGGCGCGGTCCGATCTCAGATCATCCGGGCCCTGCGAGCGTTCGCGGAACGGGGGGAACGGGAAGCAGCACGAGTGCAGGTTGTCCTTGAAGGGCTGGGGCCTGACCCTGGTTCTTGACACGCTGAATCCAGCATCTGAGGTTCCCCCGGAACGTGGAGGCATCGACAATGAGGATCGAGGTGCCAGAGAAGCGGAAGAAGGACGACCAGCAGTTCCCTGAGGGGGCGTTCGGATCGTCGAAGAGACCGGGAAGCCGATCGCGCAGATCGCGCGTGATCTGGGCGTGAATGGCGGCCTACCAGCGCCAGGCAGCGCTCGGGAGTCTGTACGTGGAGTTCCACGTCCCGGCGGCAACCCTGCGGCCCGACGGACCCCAGGTTGGGCGCAGATTCCCAGCCCAGTCACCCGCTATACGGCCGGCTCGCCGCGAAGACAGGGGCGCCTCTCCGGAGCCTGGTTCCAGCATGCAACATCGTTATGGTGGGCTCATGCTGAACCTTCTCGACTTCGCAGCCGGATGGGTCGCGGGATGGCAGCGTGGGCGCGAGTCAAGGCCCCCTGGTTGTCCGCAACCCGTACGGTGAATTGGTCACCATGTACCCGGTCCGCTGACATGCCCATCTCTGTTCTGCTCCGGAAGGAACGTGGCGAGATAGTCCGCTCAATGACGGTGCCGTACGAGCCGGCGCCGGCCAGTTGGGATGCGGAAGAGCATCCGATGCTTGCCGGGGTTGATCCCCACGGAAACGCCATCTTCAACGCGCGCCAGATGCGTCGGATCCGCTTGGAGGCCGAGGCGCTGCTGGCCGGCGAACTAACCCTCGGTCAACGGCTCGCCCTGGAGGGTGTGGTGGAACTCTGCGATGCGGGACAGCGGCCACCACATCGCTACCTGTGGTTTGTCGGCGACTAACTCGCCGCGAGATTCCGGGCTCATCACAGATAAAGGTGCAGCGGGCTGGGCGGGGCTGGTGTCGGGGTAGGCATCGAGGTCTCCCGGTGATGGAGGTTCCTACACCGACCACCCAGAAGACCTCGACTTGTCTGACGTTACCTTCGCCTGCCCTGACCTGACCAAGTTCTGCCGGCTCGACGAGCTCGGCCTCGTCGTGACCGGGCCACGCGTGGAGCCCGACCGTGCCGTGCTCGCGTGCCGAGTCGCCGAGCCCGATCAGTGGTGGCGCCGCTGCGGCTGCGAAGGCCTCCGGCGGGACACTGTCACCCGTCGCCTTGCCCACGAGCCGCTGGGGTGGCGCCTGTCGGCAGCGCCCGACCCGGCTGGAGGTGACGGTCCGGCGGTACCGGTGCACGGGGTGCGGGCACGTGTGGCGACAGGACATGACTCGGGCGGCCGAGCCGCGGGCGAAGCTGTCCCGGAGCGGGCTGCGCTGGACGCTGGAAGCCTTGGTCGTCCAGCACCTCACGGTGGCACCGTTCGCCGACGGGCTCGGGGTGTCGTGGAACACTGCCAACGACGGTCCTGAAGGAGGGCAAGCGGGGCCTGATCGACGACCCGGCCCGGTTCGACGGGGTCACCGCGGTCGGGGTCGATGAGGGGCCTTGACCCCGGTCCTTGGACATGGGGTGGGATTACGCCGCTGACCGGAGCGTAGCGGCGGTGAGGCCCTACAGGAACGCCCGCGCGTGCCCCCTCCCGTCCCTGTGGCCGGAGCCTCCCGTTCTGCCGATGCTGGTGTTCGAGGACCCCGCACTCTTCGTTCGCGACCCTGCCTATCGGCCCGGTGACGGTCGGGGTGAGGGACAGGTCCAGTGGCCAGTAGCGTCGAGGAAACCCTCTCGTCAACGGCTCGTCGTCGCTGGGAGGAAGAGATGATCAAGCACGTAGACCTGGTCGACTGCCTGAGTCGCAGTTTCCCGGAGCGCCGATGCGAGATCCTGGCACGAGCAAACGAGCTCGACCGCGACCTCTGCTCAGTGGTGTCCGCGCTCTTCTGGTGGGGGATTCTCGAGCCGTGTCGACGACGCCTGAAAACTGACCCTGTATCGACGGTCGAATTTTGACCCCCTGCAGAGACCCTGTCCTCAGCTTCGAGGCAGGGAGGCAGGAGTGTTGTCAGTGGAGGACTGGGCAGAGATCCGTAGGTTGCACCGGGCTGAGGGGATGCCGATCCGGGTGATCGCCAGGACGTTGGGCATCGCCCGGAACACGGTGCGTGCCGCGTTGGCCGCGGACGGGCCGCCGAGGTACGAGCGGACCCCGGCGGGGTCGGCGGTCGACGGGTACGAGGCGCGGATCCGGGAGCAGTTGCAGGCGGTGCCGACGATGCCGGCCACGGTGATCGCCGAACGGGTGGGGTGGACGCGGGGGATGACGGTGTTCAAGGAGCGGGTGCGTGATCTGCGCCCGGCGTACCTGCCGCCGGACCCGGCTTCGCGCACCACGTACGTGGCGGGTGAGCTGGCCCAGTTCGACTTCTGGTTCCCGCCGATCGAGCTGCCGGTGGGGTTCGGCCAGTCCCGCACCCCGAAGCAGCTGCCGGTGATGACGATGGTGTCGGGGTACTCCCGGTTCGCCGGAGCGACGCTGATCCCGTCGCGGGAGGCCGAGGACCTGTTCGCCTGCTGGTGGCGGCTGCTGTCGCAGCAGCTCGGCGCCGTCCCGAGGACGCTGGTGTGGGACGGGGAGGGCGCGGTCGGGCGGTGGCGGGCCCGGGCCCCGGAGCTGACCGGGGCATGCCAGGCGTTCCGCGGGGTGCTGGGCGTGAAGGTGTACATCTGCAAGCCGGCCGACCCGGAGGCCAAGGGCATGATCGAGCGGTTCCACGACTACCTCGAACGCTCTTTCCTTCCCGGGCGGAGCTTCACCGGCCCGCAGGACTTCAACACCCAGCTCGAGTCCTTCCTGCTCAAGGCCAACGGCCGCCGGATGCGGGTGCTCGGCTGCCGCCCGGACGATCGGGTCGCCGCGGACCGGGCGGCGATGCTGGCGCTGCCGCCGGTCGCGCCTCAGGTCGGCTGGCGGGCCACGACCCGGTTGCCGCGCGACCACTACATTCGGGTCGACTCGAACGACTACTCGGTCCACCCGTCGGTGATCGGGCGCCGGGTCGAGGTCCACGCCGACCTCGCGCGGGTGTGGGTGACCTGCGAGGGGACGGTCGTGGCCGACCACGCCCGGGTGTGGGCCAGGCACCAGACGGTCACCGACTTCGAGCACGCCGTCGCCGCCAAGCTGATCCGCCGCGGCCGGGCGGACCTGCTCCGCCCGGTTCCCGAGCCCGCCGGCGAGCAGGTCGAGGTCCGCTCCCTCGACACCTACGACGCCGCGTTCGGCCTCGACGGGCTGCAGGACGAACTCGACGGGCAGGTGTCCTGATGGCCACCAAGACCACCCCCGCAGTCAGGCAGGAACTGCGGACCGGGCGGGATGTCTCCTCGGAGCTGGAGTACCTGACCCGCGCGTTGAAGGCGCCCACCCTGCGTGAGTCGATCGACCGGCTGGCCCAACGCGCCCGCGACGAGGCGTGGACCCACGAGGAGTTCCTGGCCGCCTGCCTGCAACGCGAGGTCGCCGCCCGCGAGGCCCACGGCGGTGAAGGGCGGATCCGGGCCGCCCGGTTCCCCGCCCGCAAGTCCCTCGAGGACTTCGACTACGACCACGCCCGCGGCCTGAAACGAGAGACCATCGCCCACCTGGGCACCCTCGACTTCGTCGCCGCGAAGGAGAACGTCGTGCTGCTCGGACCGCCGGGCACCGGCAAGACCCACCTCGCCACCGGCTTGGCGGTCCGCGCCTGCCAAGCCGGGCACCGGGTCCAGTTCGCCACCGCCTCCCAATGGGTCGACCGGCTCGCCGACGCCCACCACGCCGGCAAGCTGCAGGACGAGCTGCGCCGCCTCGTGCGCTACCCCGTCCTGGTCATCGACGAGGTCGGCTACATCCCCTTCGAACCGGAAGCGGCCAACCTGTTCTTCCAGCTCGTCTCCTCCCGGTACGAACGAGCCAGCCTGATCGTGACCAGCAACAAGACCTTCGCCCGCTGGGGCGAGGTCTTCGGCGACGACACCGTCGCCGCCGCCATGATCGACCGGCTGGTGCACCACGCCGAAGTCATCGCTCTCAAGGGCGACTCCTACCGGCTCAAGAACCGAGACCTCGGCCGCGTCCCCGCAGCCGTCACCGAAGAGAACTGAAAACCCCAGGGGGTCAAAATTCAACCGACGATCGGGGGTCAGTTTTCAGCCGCCGTTGA
>NZ_JAPFQL010000021.1 GCF_028446585.1 Intrasporangium calvum | reverse complement strand
CCGAGCACCGGGACGATCTTGGCGGCCGTGTCGGCGTCGAAGCCGGCCGCGTCGACGATCTCCTGGGCCTTGGCCTCGTCGATGCCGACATTGGGGTCGACGGCGATCTTCGCGAGCGCCTCGGGCCGCTCCACGGCGAGCTGCTCGATGTCCATGCCCCCCTCCTTGGAGCACATGGCGAGGTAGCTGCGGTTGGCGCGGTCGAGCAGGATGGAGAAGTAGTACTCCTCGGCGATCCGGGCGCCCTGCGCGATCATGACGCGGTGCACGGTGTGGCCCTTGATGTCCATGCCGAGGATCTGCTCGGCGTGCGCCTGCGCCTCGTCAGCGGACTTGGCCACCTTGACGCCGCCGGCCTTGCCTCGGCCACCCGTCTTGACCTGGGCCTTGACGACCGTGACGCCGCCCGACTTCTGGCCGATTCGCTCGGCAGCCGCGCGAGCCTCCTCGGCGGTGGTGGCGATGGCGCCGGCGAGAACCGGGACGCCGTGCGCCTCGAACATGTCGCGCGCTTGGTACTCGAAGAGATCCACGGGTGGTTTCCGTCCTCATCATCGATCGGGAGTCGGCTTACCCTCGGACTCTAGTGCCCGCTGCAAGACGCCCCGAAGCCGGCCACAGGGCGTCGGGTGAAGATCACACCCGGTTTCCACATGCTGGCACGGCGCGCGGGAGCAGATGCCGTATGCCGCTGGGCGGGCTCGCGCGCGTCAGTCCACGTTGACGTTCGCGCGGACCCAGTCGACGATCTCGTGCGTCGGGGCACCGGGGGTGAAGATGCGGGCGACGCCCATCTCCTCCAGGGGCGGGATGTCACCGTCGGGGATGATGCCGCCGCCGAAGACGACGATGTCGCTCGCGTCGCGCTCCTTGAGCAGCTCGATGACCCGGGCGAACAGGGTCAGGTGGGCTCCGCTGAGCACCGACAGACCGATCGCGTCGGCGTCCTCCTGGATCGCCGCCTCGACGATCTGCTCGGGGGTCTGGTGCAGGCCCGTGTAGATGACCTCCATGCCTGCGTCGCGCAAGGCTCTCGCGACCACCTTGGCCCCACGGTCGTGGCCGTCGAGCCCCGGCTTGGCGACGATGACGCGGATGACGGCTCCGGTGGCCGCGCTGGAGTCAGGGGAGGAAGTCATGCCGCGCACTCTAGCCAGCGAGGCGAGGCAGCCGGCAGAAAAGGTGATTGATCGCCCACTGGCGCGGGTACCGTCACCTCGTGCCCCTCGCCGCGCGGTCCACGACGTCGCCGGAGGTCCGGACCCCGCAGTCGGGGCCGGACCGACCGCCCGGTGTCCTCGGCCATGTCGGTGCGGTCGCGCGGGCCGTGCTCACTCCGGCGGGTCTGGTGGGGGCGGCACTCGAGGCGACCTGGTTGGGCCTGCATCTCGGGCTCTATCCGCTGGGCCTCGTCGGGGCTCGTGCGACACATCAGCGCACCGGCTACCGGGTGGACCACCTGCCTCCACAGCAGCGCGGGCTCTCCGTCTGCGACCTCGATGCCGCGCAGACGCCGATCCTGCTCATCCACGGGATGGCGGACAACCGGTCGATCTTCACGATGCTCCGCAGGGGCCTCGTCCGGCGGGGCTTCGGCCGGATCGAGACCGTCAACTACCCCGTCTCGCTGAAGGACGTCCGAGCCGCCGCGGCCCGGCTCGACGGCGAGGTGGAGCGGATCGTCGAGGAGACGGGCTACGAACGGATCCACATCGTGGGGCACTCCCTGGGTGGGCTGATCGGGCGCTACTACGTGACGCGGCTCGGCGGTGACCGCCGGGTGCACACGCTGGTCACGTTGGGGACACCGCACCAGGGCAGCTACCTCGCCTACTGCTGGGACAACGCCCTGACCCGCCAGCTCCGGCCGGGCAGCAGCCTGCTGACCGAGCTCGCGCAACCGGTGCCCGGGTGCCGCACCCGGTTCATCGCCTACTGGTCCGACCTCGATCAGATGATCTTCCCCCAGCGCAACGCCGCCCTTCATCACCCGGACCTCAACGTGCACAACATCCAGCTGCACGGTGTCGGTCACGGGAGCCTGCCGTTCAGCGGGGCCGTGGTCCACGGGATCTCCACGGCGCTGGCGCACCTCGACACGTCGGGGGCCACGGTGGCCCCCGCTGTGACCGAGGTCACACGACGCCGGGTCAACCCCATCCCACAAGGGGTTTCAGTGGCTTCGCCTGCGACCCGCCGCTGAATTCACGGCCACACTCCCAAAATGGGAGAAATTCGGTTGCCTGGGTCCTTTCCCCTCGGCCCCTTCATCCCCTAGTGTCGTGGCGGGTCGTGATCCCTCCTCCACGGCGCAGGTCCAACGAGAACGGTGCTCGATTTTTCGATAACGAATCGGTCACGGTACTCTCGGGTCTGGCAATCGGTCTGAGATAGGTAAGCGCTGCGTGTCCAACAACACTTACGTCGGTCGGCATCGACCTGCGACAAAGCCCGGACGGGGTCGGCAGTTCATCGTCCCCTTGGCCCTGCTCTCCTCCACTGTCGCCGCTGGACTCATCGTCCGCGACGCGGGCGCCAGCCCGCTGAGCGCCGAGGCAGCCGCGATGAAGAACGTGTCGAACTCTGTGGCGGGCCTTGGGCTCGTCGCGGACGCCGACGCTCTTGCGGTCGCCACAGCTGACCGCGGCAACCTCCGGGCGTCACGTGACGGCGTGCGCGCCGAGGCGGCCCTGGGTCTGGCCGCCAGCTCGGCCGCCGAGGCCGGCGCGGATGCCGCCAAGGAGGCCCTGGAGCGGATCGCAGCGGAGAAGGCTGCCGCCGAGAAGGAAGCGGCGGCCAAGGCCGCAGCCGCGAAGAAGAAGGCAGAGGCGGAGCGCAAGCGCCGCCTCGCTCTTGCCCAGCGCTGGATCGCGCCGTTCCACAACTACACGCTCACGTCCGGCTACGGCTGGCGCTGGGGCAAGATGCACCCGGCCCAGGACCTCGCCGCCCCGACGGGCACGCCCGTCTACTCGATGTCGAGCGGCACCGTGATCTTCTCCGGCTGGTCCAACGAGGGCTACGGCTACATGGTCAAGATCCGCTACTGGGACGGCACTGTCTCCTGGTACGCGCACAACAGCCGACTGGTCGTCAGTATCGGCGAGCAAGTCTCCCCCGGTCAGCGGGTGGCCTACAGCGGCAACTCCGGCAACTCCACCGGCCCCCACCTGCACCTCGAGATCCACCCGGGCGGCGGCGCTGCGGTCGTACCGCGCAGCTGGCTCGCGGCCCGCGGCATCTACCTCTGATCGCACAGCGAAAGAGCAGTCTCCTCTCTCCTACAGAGCAGTTTGTCCCCTGTCGGTCCCGACAAGTACCCAGCGGCGTTGGGGACAAACTGCTCTTTCGCTACCTTCGCGCCCAGGCCAATCGAAAGAGCAGTTCGCGACACGGCCAATCGAAAGAGCAGTTCGCGACACGGCCAATCGAAAGAGCAGTTCGCGACACGGCCTGCGCGAGGCATGCCCCGCGGGACGTGTCGCGAACTGCTCTTTCGATTCGGGGAGGGTCAGAGCTTGACGACCGGCGCGTAGCGGAGCAGCAGCCGCTTCACGCCGAGGTCGCCGCCGAAGTCCACGTGCGCCAAGGACTTGTCGCCCTCGCCCTCGACGCGCACCACGGTCCCGAGGCCGAAGGCGTCGTGCGTGACGCGGTCGCCGGCCTTGAGCGAGACGACCGTCCGGTTGCCGGGGCTGCGCACGCCGGGCCGGGCCGCGAGCGTCGCCACCGCGGGCTGGCCGGAGCCGCGCGCCCCGGAGTAGCTCGGACCGAGTCGCTGCCAGTCGAGCAGGTCGCCGGGGATCTCGTCGAGGAACCGTGAGGGCGGGCCGTACTGCGGCGCCCCCCAGGCGGACCGGACCGCGGCCCGCGTCAGGTAGAGCCGCTCACGCGCTCGGGTGATGCCGACATAGGCGAGGCGCCGCTCCTCCTCCAGCTCCTTGGGGTCGCCGAGCGAGCGCAGGTGCGGGAAGGTGCCGTCCTCGAGCCCGGTGAGGAAGACGACGGGGAACTCGAGCCCCTTGGCCGTGTGCAGCGTCATCAGGGTCACGACACCCTGTGCCTGCGCCTCCGGCTCGTCGGGGATCTCGTCGGCGTCGGCCACGAGGGACACCTGCTCGAGGAACTCCTCGAGGGCCCCCGCCGGCGCGACGTCCTCCGGCTCCTGTCCCGGCGCGAGCCCGCCCTCGATCGCCGCGACCGCGCTCTCCTCGGCCTTGCGCTCGTCGAACTCCTGGGCGACGGCGACGAGCTCGGCGAGGTTCTCGATGCGGGTCTCGTCCTGGGGGTCGTGGCTGGCACGGAGCTCGGCAAGGTAGCCGCTCTGCTCCAGGGTCGCCTCGAGCAGGACCGCGATGCCGGCGCCGCTGTCGTAGACGGTGCGCAGCTCCTCGAGCAACGAGGTGAAGCCCTTGATCGCGGCGACCGACCGGGTTGCGATCCCGGGCGCGTCCTCGGCCCGGCCGAGCGCGGCCACGAAGGGCACCCGCTCCCGCTCGGCCAGCGCCGCGACGCAGGCCTCCGCCCGGTCGCCGATGCCGCGCTTGGGCACGTTGAGGATGCGGCGCAGGTTGACCGTGTCGGTGGGGTTGGAGATGACCCGCAGGTAGGCCAGGGCGTCCTTGATCTCGCGCCGCTCGTAGAAGCGCGTTCCCCCGACGACCTTGTAGGGCAGCCCGACCCGCACGAGCACTTCCTCGATGGCCCGGGACTGTGCGTTGGTCCGGTAGAAGACCGCGACGTCGCCGGGCCGCACCCCGTGCTCGGCGAGCTCGTCGATCTGCTTGGCGACGAACGCCGCCTCGTCGTGCTCGTTGTCGGCCACGTAGCCGACGATGAGCGCCCCGTCGCCGGAGTCGGTCCAGAGGTTCTTGGCCCGTCGCCCCTCGTTGCGGGCGATGACGGAGTTGGCGGCCCGCAGGATCCGCTGGGTCGAGCGGTAGTTCTGCTCGAGCAGGATCGTGCGCGCGTCGGGGTAGTCCTGCTCGAACTCGAGGATGTTGCGGATCGAGGCGCCCCGGAACGCGTAGATCGACTGGTCGGAGTCGCCGACCACGCAGAGCTCCGCCGGGGGCACGACGTGGTTGCCCTCCCCCGGACCGCGCCCGCCCTCTCCGACGAGCTCCTTGATCAGCTGGTACTGCGCCTGGTTGGTGTCCTGGTACTCGTCGACGAGGATGTGCCGGAACCGCCGCCGGTAGTGCTCCGCGACGTCGGGGAAGGCCTGGAGCATGTTGACGGTCAGCATGATGATGTCGTCGAAGTCGAGCGCGTTGGCCTGCCGCAGCCGCCGCTGGTACTGCGTGTAGGCCGCCGACAGGGTGCGCTCATGGTGGTTGCCCTCGGCGACGCGGGAGGCGTAGGTCTCCTCGTCGACGAGCTCGTTCTTGAGGTTGCTCACCTGGGCCGAGAAGCTGCGCGGCGCGTAGCGCTTCGGGTCGAGGTTGAGGTCGCGGATGACAAGGCTCATCAGGCGCTGGCTGTCCGCGGCGTCATAGATCGAGAAGGTCGACTTCATCCCGACCTTGGCAGCTTCCCGGCGCAGGATGCGCACGCACGCCGAGTGGAAGGTCATCACCCACATGGACCGGGCGCGCGGGCCGACGAGTGCCTCCACCCGCTCGCGCATCTCCGCGGCGGCCTTGTTGGTGAACGTGATCGCGAGGATCTGTCCGGGCTGGGCGCCACGCTTGCCGAGCAGCCACGCGATGCGGTGGGTCAGGACCCGGGTCTTGCCGGAGCCGGCCCCGGCGACGATGAGCAGCGGGGTGCCTTCGTGGACGACGGCGTCGCGCTGGTGCGGGTTGAGCCCCACGAGCAGCGTCTCCGGGTCGGCTGAGCCCCACGCAGGTGCCGTATGCCGCTGGGCCGGGTCCGCGCCCACGCCCCCTCCGCGCGCGGCCTCCTCGGCCCACGTCGGCACCCCGCTGGCGGTCACGTGCGGGTCCGTCGGGTGCGGACCACCGGTGCGGCTCACGTGACTCACCGACGACGTCGGCTCCGGTCCCGTCTGCGGCGGCCCGTCGGGCCCGAAGAGGTCGTCGAAGAGGGTGCTCATGATCCTCCAAGCCTACGTCGGCGGACCGACAGGCCCGACCACTCCGGGCCTGGCCGGCGTGCGCGAGGATGGGCGCATGTCGGACCCCGCCACCCCGCCCTTCATCATCCGGCCGGCGACGGCCGACGACGTCGACGACCTCGCCCGGCTGGTCCGCGAGCTCGCCCTCTACGAGAAGGAGCCGGACGCGGCCGTCGCGACAGCCGACCACTTCCGAGAGGCCCTGTTTCCCGTGGGAGCGAGCCCAGCGGCATACGCTCACGTGGCTGAGCGGGACGGCACGGTCGTGGGGATGGCGGTGTGGTTCGTCAGCTTCTCGACGTGGACCGGGCGGCACGGGCTGTGGCTCGAGGACCTCTTCGTGGAGCCGGAGCACCGGGGCCTCGGCATCGGCAAGGCCCTACTGATCGAGCTGGCGCGCATCTGCGCCGAGCGTGGCTGGACCCGGCTCGAGTGGAACGTCCTCGACTGGAACGCCCCCGCGATCGAGTTCTACCACTCCCAAGGGGCGCAGCCACTGACGGACTGGACGACCTACCGTGTGGACGGCGCGGCCCTCTCGTCGCTGGCCCAGTCGTAGGGTGTCGCCATGACGACTGCCAGAGGTGTCTTCGTCCGAGAGCACGGTGAGCACGACGTCCTCGAGCTGCGCGAGCACGACGTCCCGGACCCCGGTCCGGGTGAGGTGCAGGTTCGCGTCGCCGCCGCCGGAGTGAACTTCATCGACGTCTACCGCCGCCAAGGCGTCTATCCGGGGACCACCCCCTTCGTCCTCGGCGACGAGGGAGCCGGCACGATCACGGCTGTCGGTGCCGGAGTGGACGGGTTCGCCGCCGGTGACCGCGTGGCCTGGGGGCAGGCCGGCGGGAGTGAGACGACGCTCGTCAACCAGCCCGCCGAGATGCTCGTTCACGTCCCCGACGCGGTCGACCTGGAGACGGCCGCGGCCGCGATGCTCCAGGGCATGACCGCGCACTACCTCGCCAACAGCACGTATGCCGCTGGGCCGGGTGACATCGCCCTGGTGCACGCCGCTGCGGGCGGGGTCGGGCAGCTCCTCGTCCAGCTGCTCGTCGCCAAGGGCACCACCGTGGTCGCGACCGCCGGCTCGAGCGAGAAGCTCGACATCGCCCGGGGCCGCGGCGCCACTCACCTGATCAACTACGCCGAGGTGCCCGACCTCGCGGCCGCCGTGCGCGAGGCCGCCGGACGTGGCGTCGACGTGGTCTACGACGGCGTCGGCAAGGACACCTTCGACGCCTCCCTCGCCTCGCTCCGGCCGCGTGGCCTCATGGTCCTCTTCGGAGGGGCCAGCGGCCAGGTCCCTCCGTTCGACCTGCAGCGACTCAACGCGGGCGGCTCGCTGTTCGTGACCCGTCCCAAGCTCGCCGACCACGTCGCCGACCGCGACGAGCTCGAGTGGCGAGCGCGCGAGGTCTTCGACGCCATCGCGGCGGGCGCCCTCAAGATCGACATCGGCGGGCGCTACCCGTTCGACCAAGCGGCCGAGGCCTACCAGGCGCTCGAGGGTCGCCGCACCACCGGCAAGGTCATCCTCGTGCCCCCGGGCGGGGTCGAGGCGTGACCCGCACCCTCTTTCGGCACGACCGGATCTGGACCGGCACCACCGCGGCGCCGTGGACGACGGCGCTCCTCGTCGATGACGGACGCATCGTGGCCGTCGGGGACGAGGCCACGGACGCTGGCGCTTCCGACGTCGTGGACCTGCCCGGCGCCGTGGTCATGCCGGGTCTGCACGACGCGCACATCCACACCGAGTGGGTCTCCCGTGA
Source organism: Intrasporangium calvum (assembly GCF_028446585.1). Taxonomy (GTDB): domain Bacteria; phylum Actinomycetota; class Actinomycetes; order Actinomycetales; family Dermatophilaceae; genus Intrasporangium; species Intrasporangium calvum_A. The sequence continues at coordinate 89,840 of NZ_JAPFQL010000021.1, read as the reverse complement.
CCTGGCCGAGGTGGACCTGCGTGAGGCGAGCTCGCTGGAGGAGGCGCTCGAGCTCATCCGGGAGCACGTCGCGGCCTCGCCCGCCGGCCGCCCGCTCAGCTCCGGACGCTGGAACAGCAACCGCTGGGCCGTGCCGGTCCAGCCGGACCGCCATGCGCTCGACTCGGTGACCGACGGCCGGGTCGCCGTGCTCGACTCCGTGGACGGCCACACGGTCTGGGCCAACTCCCTTGCACTGCACCGAGCCGGGATCACCCGCGACACCCCGGACCCCGTCGGCGGCGAGATCGTCCGCGATCCGTCCGGGGAGCCGACCGGCATCCTCCGCGAGTCGGCGCAGCGCCTCGTCGACCCGCTCATCGAGGGCGAGGGCGCCGAGCCGCTGCGCCCCCTCATCGAGCGCTGCCAGCAGTGGCTGTTGTCCGTGGGGCTGACGAGCATCACCGACATCGACGGCGAGGACGCCCGCGCCGCCTACCTGGCGATGCACGCCGATCAGGCGCTGCGGTTGCGGGTCACCAAGTGCGTCCGTGACCCCGACCTGGAGCTGGCCGTGTCCGAGGGACGGCGCTCGGGGCAGGGCGACGACCGCTTCCGCGTCGGGCCGGTCAAGTTCTTCAGCGACGGGGCGCTCGGCTCGCACACGGCCCACATGACCGAGCCCTACGTCGGCAGCATGGCCGGGCACGAGTCCTGCGGGATCGCCGTCACGCCCTACCCCGTGCTGGTCGAGCGGATCCGGATGTCGCTCCAAGCAGGGCTCGACGTCGCCACGCACGCCATCGGCGACGAGGCCAACCGGCTCGTGCTCGACGCCTTCGGGGTGATGCGCGACGAGGGACACCGCGGCCTCCTGCGCATCGAGCACGCCCAGCACGTGCGCCCGGTCGACCTGCCGCGATTCCGCGCCCTCGACGTCGTCGCCTCGATGCAGCCGAGCCACTGCACGGCGGATCTCGAGCTCGCCGACGAGATCATCGGGACGCGCCGGCTCGCGTCCTATGCGTGGCGGTCGTTCCTCGACGCCGGCATCCGGGTGGCCTTCGGCTCCGACGCCCCGGTCGAGGATCCCAACCCCTTCTACGGCCTGCACGCCGCCGTGACCCGCCGTCGAGCCGACGGGTCACCCATCGGCGGCTGGCGCCCGGAGGAGCGGATCACCCTCGACGAGGCCGTGCACGCCCACACCGTCGGTGCCCACGAGGCCGTGGGCCGTACCGACGTCGGGCGCCTCGCCCCCGGCCAGCTCGCCGACTTCATCTGCGTCGACCGCGACCCGTGGGGCCTCGAGACGTCCGACCCGATGATGATCCGGGACACGACCGTCCTGCAGACCTGGGTGGGCGCGGAGCTCGCGTTCACGCGCGACTGAGCCCAGCGGCATACGGCCTGGAGATCGGCGCCAGACGACCGTTGGTCACCCGAGGCGTTCGGCGTCCCCTCTGTTCGTGCGCAGGTCGGACTGGACATGGCCGCGGACGCGAGCAATGGTCGTCTGGAGCGCTGACTGCTGGCGGTCGACCGCGCGCTGGAGCACCGAGCGCACCCAGTCCTGCTGAAACATCGCCTGCACCCACGAGACCCGCACCACGAGCCAGCCACCAAGGGTGAGCTCCGCATACCGCCAGCAGTCCTTGGTGATCTGGTCGCGCTGCGTGTGGAACTCGTGGCTGTCCGCCTCGACGACGATGCGCAGGTCGACGTCGACGAGGTCTGGGTGGATCGTGCGCCCGGCCAACGTCACCGGGACCTGCGGCTCGAGACGCAACCCTGCGACGCCGAGGGAGATGCCGCGGATGACGGACTCGAAAGGGTTGGCGGCGGTGGCTCGGGCATGCCAGACGACCCGCACGGCCGCGTCCCTGCCACGCCCGGGCAGCGCCTCGGCGCCGGCACACAGGTCAGCGCGGGACAGTCCGGCACGCAGCGCCGAGTCCGCCACGGCCAGCGCCTCGTCGACGGGGAAGGTCGTGGCGCAGTCGAGGACGGTCCGGACCTGCGTCGTCCGCCATCCGTCGACGTCATCGTCGGCCAACCGCCGCCAGCGGACGTCGAGCACGCGCTGGTCGGCCTTCGTCACCTTGCGGCCGCGCGGCACGATGATCTCCGGGGCCTCGGGCTGCGTCTTGAGCGCCCAGCCCCACGACGCCGCGGCGCTGCGCAGACCGACGACGGCCGAGAGCCGATGGGCGGCCACGCGCGCGGCCTCAGCCGTCGGCAGCGCGTAGCGGCCCCGGTTGGTGCGCAGGACCACCCCCTGGCGGACGGCCTCCGCGAGCTGCATGTCGTCGAACCGTCGCAGGTCGCCCCGGCTTGCCACGCCCCCGAGACGGTTCAGGGTGGCCGGGAGGTCGATGGGTGCGTCGGGATGAGGGCTGGGCATGGTGACCAGCCTGCTCAGGTTCGGCTCCCCGCGGCCCTCGTCATCCACACCCTTGGCCCCGGACGACCGTTGGTGTCCTGGGACCGGCCGGCCGTCGTCGCGTGAGCACGCGAACCCGGCCAGCAAAGCATGGGCAGCGAGAAACGGTCGTCCCGCGCCGCACCCGGGTAGGTTCGGTCCATGGAAGGCCATCGCTACGTCTACACCGACAAGCAGCAGCCCACCGTCCACGGGGCCATGGCCGCGGTCTCCACGGAGATCCGCGAGCGCGCCGCCGAGCACGGCATCGACCACGTCGTCCTCGAGCTGGTCAACCTGCGGGCCTCGCAGATCAACGGATGCGCCTTCTGCCTCCACCTGCACACCCACATGGCCCTGCGCGCCGGGGAGTCGCCGCAGCGGATCGCGGTGCTCCCCGCGTGGCGAGAGTCGGGCCTGTTCACCCGCGTCGAGGCGGCGGCACTGCGGATCGCCGAGGCCGTCACGCTGGTCGCCGACCGGCATCTGACGGACGACGAGTACGACCTGCTCCGCGAGGACCTCACGGACGACCAGCTCGCCCTGCTCGTCTATGCCGCGTCGATGATCAACGCCTTCAACCGGATCTCGATCCTGAGCCACCACCCCGTGACCTACCGCGAGGAGTTCGGCGCGCTCCCCAAGGGCAGCCGGCCAACGACCGCTTAGCGGGTCTCAGTCGTTGCCTGGCACGACTGCGAGCAGCAGCGTCGCGAAGAGGCTCAGCGCCCCGACGACGACGAGGAAGATCCGATGATGCCCACGCCGCCGGCTCCCTCGGCCGTCGAGCTGAGCCTCCGCCGCCGCCCGAACATCGCGAGGGCCGTGCCGGCCACGACCCACAGGAGGCCGAAGAGGAGCCCGGCGAGGACGCCGGTGTTCCAGCGCACCGTCGATTACCAGAGGGCCGCGACGAGCGTCGCGAGCAGGCCTGCCCCGCCGGTCGCGTCGAGCTGCGTGCGGGCGGACTGGTTCTTGCGGGAGCGGGCGTTGCCGATCTCGGCCATCGCCACGACGACGAGGGCGAGGATCAGCTTGGTCGTGATCTTCGCGTAGTTGAGCTCCCACTCCGGCTTGAGCGGGCCCTCGAGCAGACCGACGATGAGGATCCCTGTCAGCAACTGCAGCCGGGCCGCCCAGACGATGGCCACGGGGAAGCGCTTGGCACCGCGCGTCAGGACCCACCCGCCGACGATGACGGCCATGCCGAGCAGGTGAAGGGCGACGACGAGGTCATAGAGGAATTCCATGCGCGCATCCTATTGAGCGCCGGCAGCCAGTTCCGGCAGGTGGTGCCATGACCGGCTCAGCGGCAGGTCGAGCAGGCGCTCACGGGGGACCCATCGGGCGTCGGCGGTCGTGCCGCCCACGTCGTGGATGACGATCTCGCGCGGGTCCGGACAGGTCGCGCGGTAGACGATGCGCAGCGCGTGGAAGTCCTCGAGCCCCCCGTGGGGTGCGCGGCCGATCCAGTGCGACGACTGCACCTCGAGCAGGCCGCCGAGCTCGATCTGCTGGCCGGTCTCCTCCCAGACCTCCCGATGAACCCCGTCGGTGGGCGACTCCCCCGCGTCGAGCCCGCCACCGGGCAGTCCCCAGTCGCCGGCCACGTGGGTCTGCTCGTTGAACTGGGTGAGCAGCAGGCCGCGGTGGCTCACGACGAGCGCATAGGCGGCCACCCGCTGGTAGGGCTCGCCGACCTCGTCCGGCCCGACGTCCGGGTCCCGTGGGACGTCGCCACCCCCCGGCCGTATGCCGCTGAGCTCGCTCACGCTGTAGGTGACCTCGAGCGCCCCGTCGTTCATGACCTCTGCGGAGAGGGCCGACTCGGCGCGCCAGCCGTGCCGGGCAAGGAGGGCCTCTGGGTGCTCGCCGTGGGCGAGGCGGCCTGCTTCGACGCGGCGACCGCCGCGGGGCAGGCCGACGATCCGGATGCCTCCGGGGACGTTGGTCCTCATCGCCGACCTGGCTTGGGGGACAGTGCAATCGCTCGTTCGTACTCCGCAACCGCAAGGGCTGCGACATGTGGCCAGTCCTGCTCGGGTGGGTTGGCGAGGTTCCACGCGCGGAGGCGCTCGAGCTTGTCACGATCGGCGGCGAGCCCGGCGAGGGCGCCGGCCATGCTGGCGTCGTCCGGGACGATGAGGCCGTTGACGCCGTGGCTGACGAACTCCCCCACGCCGGAGCCGGTGCGCGCGACGACGGGCAGTCCTGCGGTGCGGGCCTCCAGCGCGGCGATACCGAACGACTCCAGGTGGGACGGGGAGACGTAGACGTCCGCTGCGGCGTAGCGCGCTCGGAGCTCGTCCCGCGGAACTCGGCCCGGCAGCGAGACCCAGTCGATGCCGTGCGCGTCGAGGTAGGACTGGACCCTGCGGCGGTCGGGTCCCTCGCCGAGGATCGTGAGGCGGAGGGACCCGCGACCGGCGAGTCGCTCTGCCCGGGCCACGAGCTCGACGAGGGCGCGTGGGCGTTTGCGCGGGGCGAGGCGCATCGCCGTGACGAGGCGCAGGGGTGCGGGGCCACTCGAGTCGGCCGGGGTGTGGACGGCGGGGCCACTCGAGTCGGCCGGGGTGTGGACGGCGGGGCCACTCGAGTGGGGGCGCCAGCGCGAGACGTCGATGCCGTTGGGCAGGACCGACACGGCGGCCGCCGGCCCGACCAGCTCGCGCAACGGCTCGGCGGCCACCGCCGACACTGCCGACATGGCGACTCCCCGAGCAGCCCACCGCCGCACGAACCCGGCAGCCGCGAAGCCGGGCGCCACCTGGCCGAGCATGCAGTGCCACGTCATCGCCGTCGGTAGGCCGAGGCCGAGGGTGACCCGGGTGCTGTCCCATGCGAAGGGCGAGACGACCCCCGTCTGGACGTGGGCCACGTCGAAGCCACCGCCGGTCAGGCGCCGCCGCAGCTCGCGTGGAGCGAGCGGGTTGACCGGCAGCTCCCACGGCAGCGGGATGGCGAGGCGATGCACCGGGATGCCGTCGACCGGGGTGATCTCGCCGCGCAGCTGCCCCTCTGGACCGGGCGTGGCGGTGAACACCTCCACCTCGTGGCCGAGGGAGACGAGATGCCGGGCCAGGTCGTGGGACTGCACCTCGATCCCGCCCAGCCGGGGCAGGTAGCAGTCGGTCAGCAGGGCCACCTTCACGGGATCACTCTGTCATGGGCGACCGCCTGCCTTGAGGGCTCCCGCTCGCAGGCTGGCCAGCAGGACCCGTCCGTCCCCGAAGACGGGCAGGAGGAAGACCACGTGTGCCGCGTACCACCAGGCCAGCCCTGAGCCGGGCAGCACCAGGCCCCAGAGCGGCGCCACCAGCAGGCAGGCGCCCGGACCTGCGATGGCCACCGCGCCGGCCTCCCGCGGCGTGACCGAGCCGAGCGGGACGACGGAGAGGCGCCACGCCGTGCGCTCCACGACGAGGTGGGTGACCGTCGGGATCCGGCGCAGCAGCGCCACGTGGGCCACCTCGTGCAGTGCGAAGGAGCCGACGAGCCCCAGCAGGACCGTCCGTGCGATGGGGCCCGCAACGGTGAAGAGGCTCTGGTCCCCGGAGATGACGAACCAACCCGTGGCTGCGACGACGAGGAGGGCGAGGAGAGCGAGCAGTGGCCAGACCTGTCCCGCGACCGCCAGGGCGACCTGGAGCAGGCGCAGCTCGTCGGCCCGCCACCCGCGGGTGCTAGCTATGGGACCGCTCCCGGATGAGGTCGGCCCGGTAGGCCTTCAGGGCGTGATAGGCGAGCTGGGCCATCGACACGAGCCCGAAGAGGACGAGGAAGATCACGACCAGGCCCAAGGGGTTGTCCACCCCCATCGAAGAACCGATCACCCCCTCGCGGACCTCGCGTGTCTCGAAGAACACCGAGCCGAAGAGCCCCTCCTTGCGGACGTTGTCCTCAGCTGTCGAGAACATGAGATAGAGAAGCGCTCCCGCTGCGACCACGAGGGTCAACAGCGCTGCCCCCACGGTGCTGTTCACGAGTAGCAGCGCCTTTTTCATTTCTTCTCCTTGAATCGAATGTGCGAATTCCTTGAACGCTGTACCAGACGATGATCGCGAGGCTGGCCGCAACAATGAGGACAACCAGGATCTGTGGCATCTGAAGAATGCCGAGGGCAATTCCCAACAGGCCGAGGACTGCACTGGCCACGGCAAGTCCCACAAAGACCGAGAAAGGGTTGTCGTGCTCAGCGGGAAAGGCAATTCCGATGCTGATGGCGACGAGGGCGCCGGCCACGCAGCCACCCAGCGCAAACAGGGAGCCGCCGAGCTGGTCGGGGCGCGCCGCGGCGAGCACGGCCACGCACGGCAGGGCCATCCCGGCCAGCAGGAGCAGCTGGGCCCTGACCAGGCGGCCATAGGTCCGCCAGGCCGTTCCTCGCTGGGCGGAGAGCATCCGGAGCGGTTCCGTGGCAGCGAACTGGTAGAGCCCACTCATCGACAGGACGGCCAGCGCCCAGAGCGGGTTGACGACCGGGTCGAGGCACAGGCCGACGAACACCGCGGCCGAGACGACCATCGCCAGCCAGGCCTGCGAGCTGCGCAGGAGGCACCGGTCGTAGGCGCTCAGCCGCCGGACCAGGGGCCAGTCGAAGGGGAGGTTGAGGTAGCGGGAGTGGGGAACATGCTGACTCGGAGTCGCCCACAACGCGAGGGCCGTGAGCAGCGCCGCGGTCACCAAAAATACCGAGACCATGGCGACCGGCCCGTAGTGGTGAGTGATCCAGGCGAGCGAGGCGACCCACACGAAGTCCGTGCGGTCAGCCAGGTAGGCCGCGGACGCCGCGGACGAGAGGGACCCCAACCCGGATGCGTAGAGCATGAGCAGGCTGAAGAGGACAAGGATCAGGACGATGCCCTGGATGCGCCGCAGTCCCAGCCACACGAGGACCCGGGCGAGCAGGAGGTAGCCGACGCTGAGCGCGAGATACGTCAGGATGATCGGGAAGACGATCGCCTCGAGCAGCCTCGGCACTGCCGCAGGTCCCAGCAGGACGACGGCGGCCACCGTCAGCGAGGTGAACCCGACAGCGGAGACGATGCCGGCCATCGTGGCCTCGTAGACAAGCAGCGCTGCGGCTCGCTCCCGGTTCGTCAGGGGCAGCTGAAAGCTGAGCTCGAGCATCCCGGCAGCGTTGAGGAAGAGCACCTTGACGAGCAGGAAGGCGATCTGGACCCAGAGCACGACCGAGACCGTCGACATCTCGAAGAGGAGCCCCCACACCTTCTCCTGCGCCACCATGGGTTCGAGGAAGAAGTAGGCGGCAACAGCGCCGGCCCCGAGGATCAGCGCGACGGTCCCCACAGCGAGCACCTTCACCGGCCTCGACCGGAGCACTCCCGTGCGTGCGACCCTCCGCAGGAAGAACCGCAGCAGCATCCGCGCGAGTACGAGTGACTTGCCCGTTCTCATGGCCTGCGGTGCTCCGCATCGAGGTGCCCGAAGACGAGGTCGGCGAGCGACCCGTGCTCCTCGACGAGCACGGCAGTGTCCGCGTCGGCGACGAGCAGGCCGTGGTCGAGGAAGAGCACCCGGTCGGCCAGCCGTTCGAGCAGGGCGAAGTCGTGCGTGCAGAGGACCACGGAGCGGCCCTCGTCCCGCAGGCGAGTCAGCTCCCGCTCGGTGAGGTGCAGGGCCTCGATGTCGATTCCGTTGAGGGTCTCGTCGATGATCGTGAGGGGCCGGCGCATCAGCAGCGCCGAGACGAGCTGGGTCTTCTTGCGCATGCCGTGCGAGTAGTCCTCGATGAGGTCGTGGTAGCGGCCCCCCATGGAGAACATCTCGAACAGCCGGGCCGCCGCCTCTGGATCCGCCTCGACGTCGTAGAGCCGGGCCAGCATGTCGACGTACTCGCGACCCGTGAGGAACTGCGGTAGGTAGTCGTTGCTGGCGAGGTACATCGCCGCGGACTTCGCTGCGGGCGACGAGTGCTCGTGCCCATCCAGCCTCACGGATCCGCCCTGCAGCTCGAGCAGGTCGAAGACGGTCTTGATCAGCGTCGACTTGCCTGACCCGTTCGGGCCGAGCAGACCAACGATCTCTCCGGCGTTGATGTCGAAGCAGACATCCTCGAGGACGGTGACGAACCCGTCGTACGAGTAGGTGATCCCCTTGGCTTCCAGCACTGGCACTGGTGGCGTCCTTCCTCGGTGCAAGGTGCGGTCCGGCAGGTGGCCGGCCCCGGCGCGAGCCGTGGGCCGCCCACCCGCCGTCGAGCTCAGCGAGTCGGCATCAGCCGGCTCGCCGCTAGACGCACTCGAAGTAGACGCTGAGGCCGAAGTTGCGGAACGACCAGCGCCCCGTGAACTTCTTGCCCTTGTAGACCACGCACCAGATGGCCATCCCGATGAGCAGCGTGGCGCCGAGCGCCAGGATCACCGCCACGAAGACGAGGTACCAGGCGTCGTAGCGCACGAGAGCGTTGTCGAACTTCGTCCGCGCAGCGCCGACGGCGCGCATGGACATTTCGTAGGCACGCTCCGACGCTGTGTCGGAAACGCTGGTCAGGGACATGGCTGGAACAGACATGATGAACCACTTTCCTTTCCGGAACTCGTTTTTCCCCGAATCGTTCAAAGTTGAACGACAAAACGTCGCGTTCTGGTGAGAAAGGGCCCCCTGCGACGGCTTGATACAACCAATGCACAGCGCGCAGTGTCAACCAATGACAGGTAAACCAAGGCATTCTTTACTCGCGCTTTACTCATACTCCGAGTCAGTAGCGCGCCTCCCGGGCAGCGCGCCGTCACCGGCCCCCAGGCGGCGGTCGTCTATCGTGGGGCGACCGGGTGGGGACGGGGCGGACGCCTCGCGGTTGACAGGGGAACGGTGCGTGATGCGCAAAGATGGCGGGACGATGTCCTTCACGCTGCTCGCCTTCCATGCGCACCCTGACGACGAGGCCCTCCTCACGTCCGGGACGATGGCGCGTGCCGCGGCGGAGGGGCACCGGGTCGTCCTCGTCGTCGCCACCGACGGGGAGCTCGGCCTCGCCTCGTCCGAGCTGTCCGCCGGTGGCCTCGCGACCCGGCGCCGGGCCGAGCTGGCGGAGAGCGCCCGGGCCCTCGGCGTCGCCCGGGTCGAGCAGCTCGGCTACGCCGACAGCGGCCTCGATCCCGACCCGCCGCCGGACCCGCCGGGGCGCACGCGCTTCGTCCGCGCCGACACCGAGGAAGCCGCACGTCGCCTGGCCGCCATCCTCGAGGAGGAGCAGGTCGACGTGCTCCTCGGCTACGACGCCAACGGCGGCTACGGCCACCCCGACCACCAGAAGGTCCACGCGGTGGCCCGGCGTGCCGCCGAGCTCGCCGGCACGCCCCGGCTCCTCGAGGCGACCGTTCCCCGCGACACCATCACCCGGGCCATCGACCTGGCCGCCAAGGTCTACCGGTTCCCGCCGGAGTTCGATCGCACCTCCTTCGACCGTGCCTTCTCGGCCCGGCGCGACATCACCCACCGGGTCAACGTCCGGCGGCACATCAGGGCCAAACGGGCGTCCATGCGCGCCCATGCCTCCCAGGCGAGCTCCGACGGCGGAGCCGACCGCACCCTCGCCGCCTTCCTCCGGATCCCCAGGCCGATCTACGACCTCGTCTTCGGTCGCGAGTGGTTCGTCGACGCCACCGCCCACCTGAGTGGCCGCGGCCCGGGAAGCGAGCCCAGCGGCATACGGCATGACGTCTTTGCGGGGCTGACATGACGGGCGCCCGGATCAAGAAGGTCGTTCAGTTCCTCGTCGGCACCGGGCTGGCCGTCTTCCTGCTGTGGTGGGGCCTGCCCCGCATCGCGCACACGACGTGGACCGACGTCTGGCGCACGCTCTCCGGGCTGCAGTTCGGCACGGTCATCGGCCTGACCGGCCTGATGATCTCGGGACTGTGGCTGGTCACGTTCCTCTACACCGGCTCGCTCAAGGGCCTGACGCACGCCCAGGCGATGATCGTCAACGCGTGCGGCTCCTCCATCGGCAACCTCCTGCCGGGCGGCGGCGCAGCCGGTGTCGTGGTCACCTACAAGCAGCTGCGGTCCTGGGGCTTCCTGCGCCGCGACATCTCCACGATGGTGATCGTCACGGGCGTGTGGAACGTCCTCGCCCGCGTCGTCCTGCCCGTCGTCGGCATCTTGGCGATCCTCATCGGGATCGGCCACCTCAACCCGGTCGTCACGCAGGCCGCGATCATGGGGGCACTGATCGGGCTGGCCGTCGTTCTGGCGTTCTGGGGGACTCTCGCCTCCGAGGACTTCGCCCACAAGCTCGGAGCCCGGGCAACCAGGGTGTGGCGCCGCCTCCGGGGCAGGAAGGCCGCCGACACCGACCTCGAGAAGACGATTGTCGGCATGCGCCACGACATCATCGAGATCGTCCGCTACGGGTGGCTCGAGATGACCTACGGGCTCGTCGGCTTCTTCGGCGTCTACTACATCCTCTTCTGGTTCTGCCTCAACTCGATGGGCGTCCAGATGCCCTTCGCCTACATGTTCGGCGCCTACACCGTGGGGCGGCTGCTGACAGCAGTCGGCATCACGCCCGGTGGGCTGGGTGTCACCGAGGCGGGCACGGCAGCGGTGCTCGTCGGCTGGGGTGCCGACCCGGCACAGGCCACGGCGGGCGTCGTCCTCTTCTCGCTCTACACGCACTTCTTCGAGGTGCCGCTCGGTGTCCTCGGCTGGGTCATCTGGTCGCTGAGCCCGAAGAAGATCCCTGCCGACGCCTACGACGACAACCATGAGGCAGCCCCCGACCCACTCCGCCCCGCCCGCCTCGGCGACCGCGTCTCCCCAAGCGAACACGGACGGGGACCACGCCCAGAGCAGCTCTAGGCGACGGCGGGCCCCGGGCCTTGGGGCGTTCGGCAGGACCACGGGCCGGCCAACGCGTAGGGTCAGGGGATGATCACCCACGAGCCCTTCGACGACGAGCTCAAGGCCTACGCCGAGCTCGTCGTCCGCCTCGGCGTCAACGTCCAGCTCGGCCAACGCGTCGTCATCCGCTGTCACCCGGAGCAGGCAGCGACCGCCCGGGCCCTGGCCACCGAGGCATACCGAGTCGGGGCGAGCCGGGTGTCCATCGACTACCGCGACCAGCACCTGCAGCGCGCACAGGTGGAGCACGCACCGGAGGAGGAGCTCGGCCGCGTGCTCGACCACGAGCTGGCCGCGGCCCGGTCGTGGGGCGAGGACAAGGTCGCCCTCATCAGCCTCACCGGCAACCCGAACCCGACGATCATGGAAGGCCTCGACCCGCAGCGGCTGGCGCGGTCCACCCCGATCGAGTTCATCAAGACGATCATGCCGGTCATGACGACCAACCAGATCGCGTGGACGGTCGTGGCCGCGCCCTCCCCCGGATGGGCCGAGGCGGTGACCGGCTCACCCGACACGACCCGGCTCTGGGAGGGCATCAAGGTGGCGATGCGCCTCGACCAGCCCGACCCCGCCAAGAGCTGGCAGGAGCACAACGCGCTGCTCCACCTGCGACGCGACATGCTCAACGCGCGGGGCTTCGACCGGATCCGCTACCGCGGCCCCGGCACCGACCTCACCATGGGACTCGCCCCGGGCAACGCCTGGGCCGGTGGCTCCGTGACGAACGCCGACGGCGTGGAGTTCCTGCCGAACCTCCCGACGGAGGAGGTCTTCGCCGCACCGGACTGGCGTCGCGTCGAGGGCACCATCCAGACGACGGCCGCCTTCTTCCTCACGACGATGAACACCCTCGTCGAGGACCTGCGCCTCGAGGTGGCGGACGGGACGATCACCTCGGCCACCGCCGCGCGGGGCGAGGAAGCCGTCCGCGCCCAGTTCGACCTCATCCCGAGGTCGAGGCACTTCGGGGAGGTCGCCATCGTCGACAAGGAGTCGGCGGTGCGGCGCAGCGGCCTCGTCTACCAGGACATGCTCTACGACGAGAACATCGGCTCCCACGTCGCCTGGGGCGCCGGCTACCCCTTCAACGTGCCCGGCTCCGACCGGTTGGGCCCCGACGAGCGCATCCAGCAGGGCCTCAACCAGGCCAACACCCACGTCGACATCGTCATCGGCAGCCCCCAGGTCGAGATCGACGGGATCGACAAGGACGGTGCCGTGACGCCCATCACCCGCGGCGACACGTTCGTCCTGCCCACTGCCTGAGCTGTCCTGCGCCACAAGCCAAACCGGGCGTATGCCGCTGGGCCGGCCCAGCGGCATACGCCGGCTTGCGCTCCTCCCGCGCTTCCGTCGGGCTTACGGTGGACCGAGGGGGCACTGACGCCGGATGAAGGAGCACGCGCGTGGCCGAGGAGACGCAGGCAGGCGACACCGCTGGTGGGATGGAGCGGATCTGGCTGGGCAGCTACGCCGACGGCGTGCCCGCCGACATCGAGCCGGTCACGCAGTCGCTGACCGACCTGCTGGACGGGTCGGTGGCGCGCTTCGGCGACCGGGTCGCGCTCGAGTTCTTCGAGGCGGAGACCACCTACGCGCAGCTCGCGGAGCAGGTCGCCCGGGCCGCCGAAGGGCTGCGCCGGCTCGGCGTCGGCCAGGGCGACCGCGTCGCCATCGTCCTGCCGAACTGCCCCCAGCACGTCGTCGCGTTCTATGCCGTGCTCCGGCTCGGCGCGGTGGTGGTGGAGCACAACCCGCTCTACACGTCGAGTGAGCTGGGGACCCAGTTCGCCGACCACGGGGCGCAGGTCGCGATCGCGTGGGACAAGGTGGCGCCGGTCGTGCGCCGTCTGCCCGGGGTGCGGGATGTCGTCGCCGTCAACCTCGTCCACGCCATGCCGTTGGTCAAGCGGGTCGCCCTGGGTCTGCCGATCCCCAAGGTGATCGCGCTGCGCAAGGCACTCACCGCGCCCGCACCGGGCACCATCCCGTGGGGCCAGCTCCTTCGCCAGGGACCCCTGGACGCGGGACACCCCCGGCCGGCGGTCGAGGACCTCGCCGCGATCCAGTACACGAGCGGGACGACCGGCGTGCCCAAGGGCGCGATGCTCTCGCACCACAACCTCGTGGCCAATGCCTCCCAGGGGCAGGCCTGGGTCCCCGGGATGGTGGCCGGCGCCGAGACGATCTATGCGATCCTCCCGATGTTCCACGCCTACGGCCTTACCCTCTGTGTGACCTTCGCGATGAGCGCCGGGGCGCGTCTGGTGCTCTTCCCGCGGTTCGACGTCGACCTCGTCCTCGCTGCGGCTCGGAAGCACCCGCCGACGTTCCTGCCCGCGGTGCCGCCGATCTACGGGCAGCTCGCCGAGGCGGCCCGGGAGCGAGGGGTCGACCTGACGGCTACTCGTTGGGCCCTGTCCGGCGCGATGTCGCTGCCGCCGGAGACCCTCGAGCTGTGGGAGTCCGTGACGGGCGGCCTCCTCGTCGAGGGCTACGGGCTCACCGAGGCCTCGCCGATCGCCCTCGGCAACCCGATCGGCCCGACGCGCCGAGCCGGCGCCGTGGGAGTCCCCTTCCCGAGCACGCAGATCCGGGTCGTCAACCCGGATGACCCGAGCGTCGACCGTCCGCTCGGCGAGCGAGGAGAGCTGCTCGTCCGAGGGCCGCAGGTCTTCTCCGGCTACTGGCACAAGCCCGACGAGACCGCAGCCGCGCTGGTCGAGGGCGGCTGGCTCCGGACCGGCGACATCGTCGAGGTCGACCCGGATGGCTTCGTCCACGTCGTCGACCGGATCAAGGAGGTCATCATCACGGGTGGCTTCAACGTCATGCCGTCCGAGGTGGAGGCCGTCCTCAAGCACCTGCCGGGCGTGACCGACGCCGCTGTCGTCGGGCTGCCCCGCGAGGACGGCAGCGAGCAGGTCGTCGCGGTCGTCACGCTCGAGGCTGGCGCGGCGTTCGACGCCGACGCGGCCCGGGAGCAGTGCCGCGCCCACCTCGCCGCCTACAAGGTGCCGCGCCGGGTCGAGGTGGTCGACGAGCTGCCGAGGTCGATGATCGGCAAGGTGCTCCGGCGGGAGGTGCGTGACCAGCTGCTCGCCCGCTGACGCAGGACCGATCGGCCCGAGTCCCCCCAGGGGCCCGTGGGATCAGGGCTGCTCGAAGACGATCGCCATCGGGGTCTGCTCGGAGCCCTGGCCGAGGGGGTTGTCGGCGAACATCGCCTCGTAGCGCTCCTTGGGGCCGGGGGCGTCCTTGCCGAGGACGTTGCGCCCGATGTCGTTGGCGTCCATGACGACGGTGCCGCCGAAGGTGGCCCGCCACGGCTGCGGCACCCGCTCCCGGATGAGGGCCGAGAGTCGTGCCGCCACCTGGTCCGGGTCCTTCGGGGCCAGCTTGGCCGACACGTTCGCCGGGTAGACGGAGTACTCGGTCGGGCCGTCGATCGCTCGGATGTCACCGCCGACCAGCTCGTAGAACAGGCCCCGCTTGCCGATCAGCTTGCCGATCGCACCCCCGGCCGAGGCGTAGAGCACGCGAGCCAGGCCCGCCTCCTCGATGGCGAGCTGCATGGTGAACGGCGACCCGAGGCCGATGCCGGCCGGGGTGCGCGTCACGTAGCGCGACAGGATGCGTGCCGGACGGGAGACCTTGATGTCCCAGATGAAGTAGCTGCGGCCCTGGGTGATCGCGACGATCTTCTCGGAGATGAAGAAGTACCACGTGCCCTTCGTCGCGGCGTCGTGGTCCTCCCCAGCAGACGGGAGCCCACCGAAGAACCGCTCGAGGTAGCCGAGCGTCTTGGCGTCGAGGTCGTCCTCGCGGGCGTAGAGGTCCGTCCGCAGCGGGTAGCGCCGCACGGTGCGCCCCGCATCGGCGCCGGCCCCGTGGGCCGCGTCGAGGACGAGGTCGAGCTCCTTGCGCGCGTTGGGCTCGTAGTCGGTCTTGACCCGATGGACGGACCCCTGCGCCGCCTCGTCAACCTTCTCGTCGAAGTACTCCTGGAGCCACAGCTCGAGGTTGAGCAGGCGCCAGAAGGTCATCGAGTCGACGTCGTTGGTCCCCTTGATCCAGCCCTCGAAGGCGTGGAGCACCTCGGTCTGGTTGAAGTAGGGACGGCTCGCGAACGACTCGGACAGGAAGATCCCGTAGAAGTGGTTCTTGAGGCGCATGAACCACTCGCCCTGCGGGGTCGTGAAGCCGATCTTGTTGCGGCGCCGGTTGATCGACTCGGGCAGCAGGTCGCGGGTCGCGTCGCGCAGGATCCGCTTGTTCCAGCCGTCCTTGATGATCGCCTCGTCGGAGAGCGAGAAGATGAACTTGACGACCTCCTTGTCGAGGAACGGCACGCGGCCCTCGAGCGAGAAGCGCATGGTGTTCTTGTCCTCGTAGCGCAGCAGCGACGGCAGCGAGCCGACGAAGAGGTCCTCGACGAGGCGCTTCTTGAGGTTGCGCCCCTCGACCGAGTAGCGCTCCCCCGCGTGGCGCGCGGCGAAGCCCTGCCCGAGCAGCTGCGTCGTCGGGATGTCCTTGCGCCCGCGCAGCTTGGCCTTGGCCTTGAAGCGTCCCAGCCGCCAGAGCACGTCGAGCGACCTGGACAGCTCCGCCGCCGCCTTGCGCGCACCCTGGGCGCGCAGCTGGCGCAGGTAGACGAAGTAGTAGGGGATGTAGCCGGCCATCATCTCGTCGGCGCCCTGACCGTCGAGCAGCACGGTGACGTACTTCGTCGCCTCGCGCATGACCTGGTATTGCGCGTAGGGGCCACTCGAGATGAGCGGCTCCTCCTGCGTGCGCACGAAGTCGACGAGGTCCTCCTTGAACTCCGTCGGCGTCGGCGTGATCTTGCGCCCGTCGACGTGGCCCTTGCAGATCTCGAGGACGTCGTCGACGTAGCGCTCCTCGTCGTTGATCGAGCCGGGGAAGACCGCGGAGAACGTGTTCTGCTGCTGGCCGACCGACTCGGTCGTCCGGTCGCCCTCGTTGATGAGCCGGTTGATGATGACGGCGACCGCGGACGAGTCGAGCCCCCCGGAGAGTGACGTCCCCACCGGCACCTCGGACTGCAGGCGCAGCCGGACCGCCTCGGTCAGGCGCTCGCGGTACTCGCGGGCCGCGGCCTCGTCATACGGGCGCTGATCCTTGGCCAGCTCGAGCAGCTCCTCGCGCAGCCGCGTGAACGGCCGCCGCTCGACACTCCCGTCCGCGGCGATCGTCATCAGCTCGCCCGGCTCGAGCCGCTCGATGCCGTCGAAGAAGGTCTCGCGCCCGTCCTCGTGGATCCGGAAGCGCAGGTAGCGGTAGATGGTCCGGTCGTTGGGCCGCTTCTCGTAGAGCCCCGACTCGAGGATCGGCTTGATCTCGGAACTGAACAACCACGCGTCCGCGTCGTCCGCGCCCGAGCCGGCTGAGCGGCATACGTAAAGCGGTTTGATGCCGAAGTGGTCGCGAGCGAGCGTCAGCGAGCGCTCCTGCGCGTCCCAGATCGCCAGCCCGAACATCCCGTTGAAGCGGTCGAACGCGTCCGCGCCCCACTCGGCGAACGCCTGGAGCACGACCTCGGTGTCGCTGTCCGTGTCGAAGCGGTGCCCCGCGGCCTCGAGCTCGGCGCGCAGGTCGAGGTAGTTGTAGACCTCGCCGTTGTAGATGATCGTGTATCGCCCGTCGCGGGTCGTCATCGGCTGCTGGCCGTGGGCGCGGTCGATGATCGACAGGCGCCGGTGCGCCAGGCCGACCGGGCCGTCGGTGAAGATGCCGTCGCCGTCGGGACCGCGGTGCACCTGGCAGTCGTTCATCCGGCGCAGCAGCGCCTCGTCGGCCGTCAGCCCGTGATACCCCGCGATTCCGCACATGCGGACCACCCTAATGGCGTATGCCGCTGGGCTCGCACCCGCTCGCACGTGCCCCTCGTGGGTGACCGGGACGCGGACGTCCCTGAGCGTCCCGGTGCCGGCTCAGGGTCCGAACCGGGAGAAAACCCCATGCGCGGACGATGGTCGGCTTCGTACCGTCGACCAATGGGGGAAGCGCTCGAGGCGGTCAACTCGTTCATCGCGGCCAGTGCCGCGGCACCGTGGGCCCTGGGGGCCGTGTTTCTGCTCGCCATCCTGGACGCCGTGCTGCCGCCGCTGCCGAGCGAGGGGTTGGTCATCACGCTGGCGGCCTTCGGAGCCGCCACCGCCTCGCCGAACCTCATCCTGCTGGGTGCCGTCGCGACGGTCGGGGCCTGGGTCGGCGACAACCTCACCTACACCGTCGCCAGGCACTCGCCGCTGCGCCGCCTCCGCGACACGGAGCGGGCCCGCCTGCGGCGCGCCTTCCACTTCGCCTCTCGCGAGCTGCACCAGCGCAGCGCCGTCATCATCGTCGTCGGGCGCTACATCCCGGTCGGACGGGTCGCGGTCAACGTCACGGCAGGGGCGGGCCGGTTCGCTCGGCCCAGGTTCATGGCCCTCACCGCCCTCGCGGCGGCGTCATGGGCGGCCTACGCGGTCACGATCGGCGCGCTGGCTGGGGCCTGGGTCGAGGAGAACACCCTGCTCGGAGCGGTCGCCGGGATCGCCGTCGCGGTGCTGCTCGGCGTTGCCGTCGACCAGCTCGTCCGTCGCCTCACGCCGGCGACACCAGGCGCACCCTGAGGCACGCGGCCCGGGTCACTCCCAAAGGGCAGCCCCGGTCACTCCCACTCGATCATGATGCGAGCGGGAGTCACCGGGGCGAACGTGACCAGCGTGCCCACGCAGCCTTGGGCAGCCCCGGTCACTCCCACTCGATGGTGCCCGGGGGCTTGCTCGTCACGTCGAGCACGACGCGGTTGACCTCGGGCACCTCGTTGGTGATCCGGGTCGAGATCTGGGCCAGCACGTCGTAGGGGACGCGGGCCCAGTCGGCGGTCATCGCGTCCTCCGAGGCGACCGGGCGCAGCACGACCGGGTGCCCATAGGTGCGGAAGTCACCCTGGACGCCGACGGAGCGGACGTCGGCGAGCAGGACGACCGGGCACTGCCAGATGTCGCGGTCGAGCCCGGCCCTGGTCAGCTCCTCGCGGGCGATCGCGTCGGCGCGGCGCAGGATGGCGAGCCGCTCGGCGTCGACCGCCCCGATGATCCGGATCCCGAGCCCGGGGCCCGGGAACGGCTGCCGCCAGACGATGACCTCCGGCACGCCGAGCTCCAGGCCGACCTGCCGCACCTCGTCCTTGAAGAGGGTCCGCAGGGGCTCGATGAGCTTGAACTGGAGGTCGTCGGGCAGGCCGCCGACGTTGTGGTGGCTCTTGATGTTGGCGGCGCCCTCACCGCCGCCCGACTCGACGACGTCGGGGTAGAGCGTGCCCTGCACGAGCCACTTGACCGGGTGCTCCTCGTCGGCGTGCGAGCCGACGACGTCGCGGGCGGCCTGCTCGAAGACTCGGATGAACTGCTCGCCGATGATCTTGCGCTTGGTCTCCGGGTCGGTGACGCCGGCGAGCGCGTTGAGGAACCGCTCCTGCGCGTCGACGACGACGAGGTCGACGCCAGTCGCCTCCACGAAGTCCTTCTCGACCTGCTCGGCCTCGCCCTCACGGAGCAGGCCGTGGTCGACGAAGACGCAGGTCAGCTGGTCACCGACAGCGCGCTGGACGAGGGCGGCCGCCACGGAGGAGTCGACGCCGCCGGACAGGGCACAGAGCACCCGGTCCTCGCCGACCTGCTCGCGGATCGACTCGACGAGCTCCTCGACGACGTGGCCGGGCGTCCACTCGGGCGTGATGCCGGCGCCTTTGCGGAGGAAGTTCTCGAGGACCCGCTGGCCCTGCTCGGAGTGCATCACCTCGGGGTGCCACTGCACGCCGTAGAGGCGCTGCTCGTCGTTCTCGAACGCGGCGACCGGCGTGCTCAGGGTGGAGGCCGTGACGAGGAAGCCGTCCGGCGCCTCCCCCACCGAGTCGCCGTGCGACATCCAGACGACCTGCTCCTCGGGCTGGCCGTCGAAGAGCGTCGAGTCGGTGCGCGAGATGGACGCCTGGGTCTTGCCGTACTCCCGCCCGCCGGTCCGGTCCACGGTCCCGCCGAGCGCCTGCGCCATCGCCTGGAACCCGTAGCACATGCCGAACACCGGCACCCCGGCCTCGAGCAGCGCCGCGTCGAGCCGTGGGGCGCCCTCCTCGTAGACCGAGCTCGGCCCGCCGGAGAGGATGATCGCGGCGGGCTCCTTGGCGAGGATCTCGGCGGCCGACATCGAGTGCGGCACCACCTCGCTGTAGACCTGCGCCTCGCGGACTCGCCTCGCGATCAGCTGGGCGTACTGGGCGCCGAAGTCGACGACGAGGACAGGGTGGGCCTGGAGGTCGTGCGCGTCACTCACCCCCGAAGCCTATCGGCCCGCTCGCGCCCCGACGTCCATGCCGTATGCCGCGGGGCTCGCTCCCGCCTCGAGCGCGCCTCGCTGCCCCGACGGTCGGGGACGGATGGCGCACCTTGGCCTCCTCTGGAGCCCATCCCACGCTCAGGACCCAGCCCAAGGTCCGTCATCCGTCCCGACGGCAAAGGCTGTGGCGTCAGCTGGTCAGGCGACGTAGGCCCGCTGGAGCATGGCGTTGATCTCCTTGGTGTTGCGGTGCTCGGCAACCCAGGGAACGACGGGGACGAAACCGGCGAGCAGGTTGAGCACGATCCGCTTGAGGCCCCAGGCGACCTTGACACCGAGGTTGGCGACCGCGGCGGCGAAGGCCATGTAGATGAAGCCGTGGATGTAGCTCCAGCTCTCGGTGAAGAAGTTCTCCTGGCCGAGGCCGTACTTCATGATCATCTCGGCGATGAGGATGAAGAGCGCGATGCCCGCGATGACCGCCATGACCCGATAGATGGTGAGGGCCGTCCGGATCTGCTTCGGCTTGGCCATGTTGGTCGGGTAGGTGCTCACGCGTGCGCGTCCTCTCTCGATGCGACCGGCTCGGAACCGGCCGGCTGCTGCTCTGCTCGGAACATCTTCCACCACATCCAGATCGCGAACAGACCGAAGACCCACCACTGGATGGCGTACGCGAGGTTCTTGAAGTTGAGCGGTGTGTCGAGGTCGGGCGGTGGCACCCGGGACAGGCTCGGGTCGACCACGGCCGACCCCACTGACTCCGCTGACTCCGATGCCGCCAGCAGCACGACGTTGTAGAGGTCACCGGGCCACTCGTTGACGAGCTCGGCCAGGTCGATGCCCGTGCGCTGGCCCTCCGGCAGGGCCGCTCCGGCTCGAGGCGACTCCCCCGGGCCGAGCGTGCCGAGGACGGTCACTGTGCCCTCCGGCGGCGCGGGCGCCGCCGCGGGGGTGCCCTCGACGAACCCGCGCAGGACCGGCACCACGCCCTCCGGAGTCTCCAGCGCGCCGACCACCCACGACCCGACCCGGCCGCCCAGCCGACGGTCGGGGACCACGAAACCCAGCTCAGCGGCATACGACCCGGTGGCGCTCACCGGCCGGTTGGAGAACTCCGGCTCGAACGCCGAGTGGGGGCTCGTCACCTGCTCGAGCGGGGCGCGCGGCAAGGCTGCGGCTGCGGCGACGGCCTCCTTGCGGCCCTCGTCCTGGGCGACGCCGAGCTGCCAGAGGCCGAGGAAGACGCAGGCAGTGACCGCGAGGAGCATGACGATCGTCAAGCCCACCCAGCGGGGTGTGAGCAGGCCACGGAGCACCCGCCCAGCGTAGGTCACCCGCCCGGCCTCCCCCGACACCGGCTCCCGTAACCCGACCGGGTCCGACCTCGTTGCCCCGTCAGCACCTCGTCGAGTTTCTCGACCGGTTGCCGGCGGGGTGCCGGGGGTGGTGTCGTCTCTGAGGGGTGACGGCATCACCCCTTCATCAGGGTCAGCCCCGCCCTGCCATCGCCCGATAGGGCTCACCCTGGACCGGCCGCTCGTCCGTCTCGGCGCGGTTCGGCCACAGCGCGATCGCGCGTTCGGCCAGGGCCGTGATCGTCAGGCTCGGGTTGACCCCGAGGTTCGCGGAGATCGCGGCGCCGTCGACGACGTGCAGGCCCGGGTAGTTCCAGACGCGGTGATAGGGGTCGATGACGCCCTGGTCGGGAGAGTCGGAGATGACCGCGCCCCCAATGAAGTGCGCGGTCAGCGGGATGTCCAGGATCTCGCCGATCGAGGAGCCGGGCTCGGCACGGTGCCCGGTCGTCTGCTCGAGGCGTTTCGCCATCGCCCGGACGGCGGCGTTGCCCGCGGGGATGTAGGTGGGGTTGGGAGCGCCGTGCCCCTGCTCGGACGTGAGACGCGACCGGAACAGGCCGCGTCTGCGCGAGACCCGGATCGAGTTGTCGGTCGTCTGCATCACCAGGGCGATGACTGTCCGCTCGCTCCAGCGCCGCTTCCACAGGCTGAGCAGGAAGGTGAGGGGGTGCCGGACCGCGAGCCCGAGGAACTTGAGCCACCGCGGCACCCGCCCGCCGCCGTCCACCTGCATGATCGCGAGCAGGCCCATCGCGTTGGAGCCCTTGCCGTAACGGACGTTCTCCACGTGGGTGACGTCGTCGACGTGGAAGCTCGACGTGATGGCCACGCCCTTCGTCAGGTCCATGCCCTGGGGCACGCGGGCCGTCATCGCCCCACCGAGCGCCTCGGAGTTGGTGCGGGTCAGCTCACCGAGCCGGCTGGAGAGTCGGGGCAGGTGACTCTCCCGCATGGCCTGGAGGAGCTGCGCCGTGCCCCAGGCGCCCGCCGCGATGACGACCTGGCCGGCGGTGACCGTGGTCTCCGCCTTGCCCCGCTTGGTCCACGCGCCGGACCGGACCGTGGTCACGGCATATCCGCTGTCCGGCCGCTCGGGGTTGAGCGGGCGGACGGAGGTCACCGTGCGCAGCGGCTCGATGACGACGCCCCGCCGCTCGGCCAGGGCGAGGTAGTTCTTGACCAGCGTGTTCTTGGCGCCGATCTTGCAGCCGACCATGCAGTTCCCGCACTCGGTGCACCCGGTCCGCTCCGGCCCCTCGCCGCCGAAGTAGGGGTCCGGCACCCGTTTGCCGGGCTCCCCGAAGAACACCCCGACCGGCGTCTTGCGGTAGGTCTCCCCGACGCCGAGGTCGACGGCCGCGTCGCGCATCAGCTGCTCGACCGGGCCCTCGCACGGGTTCTCGACGACGCCGAGCATCCGTCGGGCGGTCGCGTAGTGGGGGGCGAGCTCGGCCTCCCAGTCGGTGATGCCCGCCCACTGCGGGTCCCGGAAGAACGGGCTCGGTGGCACATAGAGCGTGTTGGCGTAGTTGAGCGACCCGCCGCCCACTCCTGCGCCGGCGAGCACGAGGCAGTCCGGCAGGTGGTGGATCCGTTGCACGCCGTAGCACCCCAGGCGTGGCGCCCACAGGTAGCGCCGCAGATTCCAGCTCGTGTCGGCGAAGTCCTCGTCGGCGAAGCGGCGGCCGGCCTCGTAGACGAGCACGCGATAGCCCTTCTCGACGAGCCGAAGGGCAGCCACGGACCCACCGAAGCCGGAACCGATCACCACGACGTCGTGGTCGTACGCCTGCGTCATGCGGACACCCTAGGCGCCTCACACCGCAGAGGCTACCGCTGGTAACGAAGCCCACAACGGGGTCACAGCGGTGGTCGGGCCCTCACTGGCCGAGGTAGGGCGACACCACGACCTCGACGCGCTGGAACTCCTTGACGTCGCTGTAGCCCGTCGTCGCCATGGCGCGGCGCAGCGCCCCGACGAGGTTCGTCGTGCCGTCCGCGTGCCGGCCCGGGCCGAAGAGGATCTCCTCGATGGAGGCCTGGGCGCCGAGCTCGATCCGCAGCCCACGCGGCAGCTCCGAGTGATGGGCCTCCGGGCCCCAGTGGAAGCCGCGGCCGGGCGCATCGGTGGCCCGCGCGAGCGCCGCGCCGAGCATCACGGCGTCGGCGCCACACGCGACGGCCTTGACGATGTCGCCCGAGGTCCCCACGCCGCCGTCGGCGATGACGTGGACGTAGCGGCCGCCGGACTCGTCGAGGTAGTCCCGCCGGGCCGCAGCGACGTCGGCGACGGCCGACGCCATCGGCGCGTGGATGCCCAGGGCCTTGCGGGTCGTCTGCGCCGCTCCCCCACCGAATCCGACGAGCACACCGGCCGCGCCGGTGCGCATCAGGTGCAGGGCCGCCGTGTAGGACGCTGCCCCACCGACGATGACCGGCACGTCGAGCTCGTAGATGAACCGCTTGAGGTTGAGCGGCTCGGCCCGCCCGGAGACGTGCTCGGCGGAGACGGTCGTGCCGCGGATGACGAACAGGTCGACACCCGCGTCGACGACGGTCTTCCAGTGCTGCTGGGTGCGCTGGGGCGAGAGGGCGCCAGCGACGGTGACGCCGGCCTCGCGGAGCTGGCGCAGCCGCTCCGTGATGAGCTCGGGCTTGATCGGCTCGGCGTAGATCTCCTGCATCCGCTGGGTCGCGTGGAGCGGGTCCAGCCCGGCGATCTCGGAGAGCTGCGCGGTCGGGTCCTCGTAGCGCGTCCACAGCCCCTCGAGGTCGAGCACCGGCAGGGCGCCGAGCTTGCCGAGCGCGATCGCGGACTCCGGCGAGACCACCGAGTCCATCGGCGCCGCCATCACGGGGATGTCGAAGTGGTAGGCGTCGATCTGCCACGACACCGAGACCTCCTCCGGGTCGCGCGTGCGCCGGGACGGCACCACCGCGATGTCGTCGAAGGAGTAGGCGCGCCGCCCGCGCTTGCCTCGGCCGATCTCGATCTCAGTCACCCGGTCAGCCTAGCGATCGCACGGGGTTGGCTCGCCCACTCGTCCGTATGCCGCTGAGCTCGCTCCCGCTCAGAAGTGCACATTCGTGGTCGGCGGGCAGGTTGACGGCAACGGTGCGCCCTGCACCCCGCACTCCTCCGACGACCCGGCTCCGTCCCTGGGAGTGCGCACTTCTGGCGGCGGGGCCGTCAGCCCGACCACGAGCGCGAGGATCGCCGACCGGCGAAGCGCGCTCAGCGGCATACGGCCAAAGGCACTCAGCCGACGGTGTAGTTGGGCGCCTCGACGATGCCCTGGATGTCGTGCGGGTGGCTCTCCTTGAGCGAGGCGGAGGTGATGCGGACGAATTTGCCCTTCTCCTGCAGCTCCGGGATGGTGCGTGCGCCGACGTAGAACATCGACTGGCGCAGGCCGCCGACCATCTGGTGCGCGACCGCCGAGAGCGGCCCGCGGTAGGCGACGCGGCCCTCGATGCCCTCGGGCACGAGCTTGTCGTCGGTGTCGACCTCGGCCTGGAAGTAGCGGTCCTTGGAGTAGGACTTCTTGCCCCGCGAGCTCATGGCCCCGAGCGACCCCATGCCGCGGTAGCTCTTGAACTGCTTGCCGTTGACGAAGATCAGCTCACCGGGCGACTCCTCGCAACCGGCGAGGAGGGAGCCGATCATGACGGAGTCCGCGCCGGCGACGATGGCCTTGGCGATGTCGCCGGAGTACTGCAGCCCGCCGTCCGCGATGACCGGGACCCCGGCCGGCTTGGCGGCGAGGGACGCGGAGTGGACGGCCGTGATCTGGGGGGCTCCCACGCCGGTGACGATCCGGGTCGTGCAGATCGAGCCCGGCCCGACCCCGACCTTGATGGCGTCCGCGCCGGCGTCCACGAAGGCCTGCGCGCCCTCGCGGGTCGCGACGTTGCCACCGATGACCTGGACGTGCTTGGTCGCCGGGTCCGACTTGAGCCGGGCCACCATCTCGACGAGCATCCGGACGTGCCCATGCGCGGTGTCGGCGACGAGGACGTCGACACCGGCCTCGATGAGGGTCGTGGCCCGCTCCCACGCGTCGCCGAAGTAGCCGATCGCAGCGCCGACCATGAGCCGCCCGGAGCCGTCCTGGCTCGCGTTGGGGAACTGCTCGCCCTTGACGAAGTCCTTGACCGTGATCAGCCCGGCGAGGTGGCCCTGGTCGTCGACGAGCGGGAGGCGCTCGCGCTTGTGCTGGCGGAGCAGCAGCGTCGCGTCCTCCCGGCTGATGCCCTCAGGCCCGGTGATGAGCGGCATGTGCGTCATCACCTCGTGGACCCGCGTCGTCGCCCACTCCTTGACCGGCGTGAAGCGCAGGTCGCGGTTGGTGACGATGCCGATCAGGCGCTTGTCGCCGTCGACGACGGGCAGCCCGGAGACGCGGTACTCGCCGCACTTCTGGTCCAGCTCCTCGAGGGTCGCCTCCGGACCGATCGTGATCGGGTTGGAGATGATGCCCGTCTGGGTCCGCTTGACGAGGTCGACCTGGTAGGCCTGGTCCGCGATCGACAGGTTGCGGTGCAGCACGCCGATGCCGCCCTGACGCGCCATCGCGATGGCCATGCGGGCCTCGGTCACGGTGTCCATCGCCGCGGAGATGAGGGGCGACTTGATCGACAGCTCCCGGGTCAGGCGGGTCGAGGTGTCGATGTCGTTGGGCGCCAGGTCGCTGTAGCCCGGCAGGAGCAGAACGTCGTCGTAGGTGAGGCCGAGGTTCTCGAACGGGGAGGGGACGTCATTCGTACCGAGCTGCATTGGAAGATTCTACGGGAGGCGACGGAGAGCTCCGGACCGCCTGAATGCCGGTCAGACGCCGCCGAGCACCGAGCCGGCGGCCTCGTCCAAGGGAGCCTCCGGTGTCGGGGCCGCCGGAACCGAGGGCTCAGCGGCCGGGTCCGCAGCCGCGGGTGACGTCTCCGCCGGTGCCTCGCCGGACTCGGCACCGGGGTCGGCCGGTGCGGCCGGAGGGTCGGGCGGGACCACGACTTCGGCACCATCGGCGGGGGGTTCGGCGGGGGGCTCGGCAGGGTTCTCGACAGGAGCCTCGACCGGGACCTCGACGGGAACCACGACGGGGATCCCGACTGCCGCTGGGGTAGCCGGCTGGTCGGTGGCGGGTCGCTGCGGCGATGCGTCTTGGGGCTCGGCCCGTGGCGGTGTGCGGCGCTCCTCGACGGGCGGCGCCGCCGGGACGGGACGGGACTGAGCGCCACCGCGCCCGAGCTCAGGCGCCTTGCCGTGGGCCTTGGGTCCCCGGTCCTCTGCCTTGGGGGCCTGTGCCGCCGTGGCCCGGTCGGTCGGCTCCGCGTCCCGACCGCGCTTCGGCTCCGGCTCAGGGGTCCGCTCCGCCGTCGGCCCGGGAGCGGGCGTTGGAGTGGTGTGCCCGTGCCCCGGGGGCGACGGGTTGCCGGGCGCCGACTGGACCACCAGCTCTGGGGTGCTCGGCTGCAGCGGCTGCCCACGGTCCTCGAGCCCGGCCATCACGCGGGCCCGGGTCACCGAGAGACCGATCCAACGCGACCGGCTCACATCGGAGCCGGAGGCACGCCGGACGAGTGCGGGCAGCAGGACAGGCGTCAGCTCCTCGATCAGGGCCTTCGGCGCGGGTGCGCCCAGCCGGCTCTCCGGACCAGGGAGCGGGAGCCGCCCAGGCTTCTCGCGGACCAGCGCAGCCCCGGCTCGCGGCGCCTCCGGAGCCGGTGCCACGGACGCAGGTCCGGCGGAGGGCCGCCCGCCCGGGACGGTGACGGCCGCGGCGACGCCGGCGCCGGAGGCCCCCACGGCGAGCGCGGTCAAGGCGGAGAGTGCGCGGCGGCGGCCGGTGCGGCGCCGCGACTGCGGCTGACCCAACGGGTGGTCGGCGTGCGCGGCCAGGGCTGCGAGCAGCCGCTCGACCGGCTCGTCGCCGGGCGTGAGCCGGCGAGCGGCACGGTCGATCAGCAGGTCGTCCGCGACCAGGTCGCTCAGCGGGACCGGCTTGGTCATGCCACGTCACCTGCCTTCCGCTCAACCATCAGGGTCCGCAGCCGGCCGAGGGCGCGGTGCTGGGCGACGCGCACGGCACCGGTCGTCATGCCCAGTGCGTCGGCGGTCTCGTCGGTGGTCAGGCCGACCGCGACACGCAGGATGAGGATCTCTCGTTGCGCCTCGGGCAGCCCGTGCATCAGTGAGAGCGCCACAGCCGCCTCGTCCCGGAGCACGGCGGTCGCCTCAGGGGTCGGGCTCTCGTCGACCTGGTCGGGCAGCTCCTCCACTGGGGTCGGGCCGCGCATCGCCGCGCGCTGCACGTCCGCGAGCTTGCGGGAGGTGATGCGGTAGACGAAGGCCTCGAAGGGCAGGCCGCGCTCCTCGTACGTGGGCAGGGCGGTCAGCACGGCCATGCACACCTCCTGAGCGACGTCCTGGGCAAGGTCCTCGGCCCCGAAGCGGCCGAGCCGGACACGGGCGTACCGCACCGCGAGGTCGCGCACCCGTCGCAGCAGCTCTTCACGTGCGACGGCGTCGATCGCTGCCCGGGACGCGAGCTCGCCGAGGGATGTGGGAGTGTCCACACCCTCCATCGCCATACCCGCGCGTCGCGTTACTCCGGACCGCGAGGTCCGCATGAATCCCATCGGTTGCGAAACCCCCGACCTCTCCACAGCGGGGCCCCACCCACCAGGACTCCGGGCTGCGTCCTCACATCTTACGTGCGGTCACCTCGTCGTGGGGCGGCAAAGACCTGTCATCTCAAGGGGATTTCTTGAACAAGTCTTGAAACTTCAGGCCTTCAATCGAGACCAAGGCCCCAGTTAGTTTCAACCGACGGCGCCTGAAGCGGCCGCATCGGCAGAGCCACTGCCGCCTGACTAAAGACGAGGACGACCACAACCATGGCCGAGATCACCCGCCTCCCGGGTCCGGTGGCGGATCTCTGGGACTGGCAGCTCGAGGGGGCGTGCCGGGGCGTGAGCCCCGAGGTGTTCTTCCACCCCGAGGGCGAGCGCGGTCCCAGACGACGCAACCGTGACGCCGCTGCAAAGGCGGTCTGTGCCGCCTGCCCCGTCCTGGCCGAGTGCCGCAGTCATGCACTCCAGGTCCGCGAGCCCTACGGCGTCTGGGGCGGCCTCAGCGAGACCGAGCGCGAGCTGCTCTACGACGGTCCCGTCCGCAGCATCGCCACCGCCTCCTGACCCGCCCGACCCAGCCCGTATGCCGCTGAGCTCGGTCGCGCGACCCAGCTGAGCGGCATACCTCCCGCTGTCGGCGAACGCGAAAGGGCCACCCTCACGAGGAGGGTGGCCCTTTCACTACGGGGTGATCAGTGCCCGTGACCGTGGCCGTGGCCGCCGGCCGCCGGCTCCTCGTCTTCGGGCTTGTCCACGACGAGGGTGTCCGTCGTGAGGATCATCGACGCGATCGACTCCGCGTTGCGCAGCGCGGAACGCGTCACCTTGACCGGGTCGATGACGCCGGCCGCGATGAGGTCGCCGTACTCGCCCGTGGCCGCGTTGAGGCCCTGGCCGAGGGGCAGCTCCGCCACCTTGGAGGTGACGACGTAGCCCTGCAGGCCGGCGTTCTCGGCGATCCAGCGCAGCGGCTCCTGGACGGCCTTGCGCACGATCGTCGCACCGGTCGCCTCGTCGCCCTCGAGCCCGAGACCGTCGATGGCGTCGGCCGCGTGGATGAGGGCGGTGCCGCCACCGGCGACGATGCCCTCCTCGATGGCCGCGCGGGTCGCGGAGATCGCGTCCTCGATGCGGTGCTTCTTCTCCTTGAGCTCCACCTCGGTGTGCGCGCCGACCTTGATGACGCAGACGCCGCCGGCGAGCTTGGCGAGACGCTCCTGGAGCTTCTCGCGGTCCCAGTCGGAGTCGGTGCGCTCGATCTCGGACTTGATCTGGTTGACCCGGCCCTCGACCTCGGAGGCCTCGCCAGCACCGTCGATGATCGTCGTGTTGTCCTTGGTGAGCACGACGCGGCGAGCCTGGCCGAGGACCGTCAGGTCGGCCTGGTCGAGCTTGAGGCCGACCTCCTCGGCGATGACCTGGCCACCGGTGAGGATCGCGATGTCCTGCAGCATGGCCTTGCGGCGGTCACCGAAGCCCGGAGCCTTGACGGCGGCCACGTTGAAGGTGCCGCGGATCTTGTTGACGACGAGCGTCGACAGCGCCTCGCCGTCGACGTCCTCGGCGATGATCAGCAGCGGCTTGCCCGACTGGACGACCTTCTCGAGCACCGGGAGGACCTCGGCGACGGCCGAGATCTTGCCCTGGTTGATCAGGACGTAGGCGTCCTCGAGGACCGTCTCCATCCGCTCCGTGTCGGTGACGAAGTACGCCGACAGGTAGCCCTTGTCGAACTGCATGCCCTCGGTGAACTCGAGCTCGGTGGCCGTCGTCGAGGACTCCTCGACGGTGATGACGCCGTCCTTGCCGACCTTGTCGAAGGCCTCACCGATGAGCGCGCCCAGCGTGGAGTCCTGCGCGGAGAGCGTCGCGACCGAGGCGACCTCGTCCTTGCCGTTGACGTCGCGGGCGATCTCGAGCAGCCGGTCGTTGACCGCGCTGACGGCCTTGTCCATACCGCGCTTGAGGGCGGCCGGGGCAGCGCCCGCGGCAACGTTGCGCAGGCCCTCCTTGACCATCGCCTGGGCGAGGACCGTCGCGGTGGTCGTGCCGTCACCCGCGATGTCGTTCGTCTTGGTGGCGACCTCCTTGGCGAGCTGCGCGCCGAGGTTCTCGTAGGCGTCCTCGAGCTCGATCTCACGGGCGATCGTGACACCGTCGTTGGTGATCGTGGGGGCGCCCCACTTCTTGTCGATGACGACGTTGCGACCCTTCGGGCCGAGCGTCACCTTGACGGCGTTGGCGAGCGCGTCGACGCCGCGCTCCAGGGACTTTCGTGCGGAGTCGTCGAACTCCAGTTGCTTGGCCATGGTGTTCCTTCTGGCAGGTGGTTCGCGTAACGGGGGGCGAATGAACCGCACCCCGGTGCGACCCCGAGGGGCGTCACCGGGGTGCGGTCAAAGCTGGTGCTGCTGGTGGTCGCTCAGCCGACGACGGCGAGGACGTCACGCGCGGAGAGGATGAGGTACTCCTCGCCGCCGTACTTGACCTCGGTGCCGCCGTACTTGCTGTAGATGACCTTGTCGCCGACCTTGACGTCGAGCGGGACGCGCTGGTCGCCGTCCTCGTTCCAGCGACCGGGGCCGACAGCGAGGACCTCGCCCTCCTGCGGCTTCTCCTTCGCCGTGTCCGGGATGACCAGACCGGACGCAGTGGTCTGCTCGGCCTCGAGGGACTTGACGACGATGCGGTCTTCGAGCGGCTTGATGGAAACCGACACGGTGGTGACCTTCCCTTCGGGATGTCGATTGTTCGAGTCTGGATGCGTTCTTGATCTCCATGAGGCGGCCGCCGTCGCGGGGGTCGACCGTTCTCGCGGGGAGAGAACTGGCACTTTCGAGGTGAGAGTGCCAACAAGCAGAAATCTAGGTTTCAGTTAGCACTCGGTCAAGTCGAGTGCCAACAGACGGGCTGACCGAGCTCTTGGCGCCCCGCCACTCGCGGACCACGGTCCCCATCTGGCGACCCCGCCGACCCCTGACCGGGCCGTGCGAGAGGATGGCGCGCATGGATGCGGCGATGGTGGACCGGCTCGCGACGGGAGAGGGCTGGGCACTGCTGCAGTCGTTGCCGCCTTACGACGAGTCCACGGCGCTGCAGCTCCAGGAGAAGCTGCGCACCGCCTTCGACCCGGACCTCGTCGCTGCGGCGATGGCGCAGTCCCGGCTCCGGGCGCGCGCGGCCGACAAGTTCGGGGACTTCGCGGCCGGCATGCTCTTCACCCCGGACGGCCTCGAGCAGGCCACCAGGCTCTCGCTCGCCGCCCGGCACGCGCACCGGTTCGCGGCGGCGGACGTGCGCGAGGTGTACGACCTCGGCTGCGGCATCGGGTCCGACGCGATGGCCTTTGCCGGCCTCGACCTGCTCGTCCGCGCTGTGGATGCCGACGCAGCGACGGCCCGCGTCGCCGCGACCAACCTGCGCCACTGGCCCTCGGCCCGCGTCACCTGCGCGCGAGCCGAGGACGTCCGGCTTCCGCTCGGCGAGGCCGCCCGGCACCTCGGCGTCTGGCTCGATCCCGCGCGCCGGGTCGAGGGGGTGGCCGACGTGCGCGGCCGCGCCAGGCGGATCTTCTCGCTCGATGCCATCTCGCCGTCGTGGCAGCAGGTCCAGGCCTTCGCCGCGCAGGCGCCGGCCGCTGGGGCCAAGCTGTCGCCCGCCTTCCCCCACGCCGCCATTCCCTCGGGAGCCGAGGCCCAGTGGAGCTCCTGGCACGGTGAAGTCCTCGAGTGCGTCGTCTGGTGGGGTCCGCTCGCCGCCCAGCCGGGGCGCACGGCGGCCGTCTGCTCTCCCGCCGCCACGCACGTCGTCACCGAGGCGGACGCCGCCCCTGCCGACGGCGAGCCGCCCCTGTCTGCGATCACCGGCATCGGCGAGTGGCTCTACGAGCCGGATCGCGCCGTCATCCGGGCCGGCCTCACCGGGGCCCTGGTCGCCGCAGTGGACGGCACCGAGCTGGGAGCCGGCGTCGGCTACGTGACGAGCCCAGCGGCATACGACATCGCGTGGGCCCGGCGCTACCACGTCGTCGAGGCGATGCCGCTGTCCACGAAGGCGCTCTCGCGCTGGTTGCGCGACCACGGCCACGACCGCGTGACGATCAAGAAGCGCGGTGTCACGCTCGATGCCGACCTGCTGCGGCGCCAGCTGAAGATGACGGCACGCGGCAAGGGCGGCTCGGAGGCGACCCTGGTCGTCACCCGCGTGGCCGGCACCCAGGTCGCCCTGGTCGTCTCACCCGCCTGATCAGAGCGCCGCGTCGGGTTGCGCTCCGGCCCAGGTGACAGCCTCCGCGCCCGCCCGGTTGGCCGCGTCGAGCGCCTCCGCACGAGTGGCACCCTTCGCGAGAGCAGCCGCAAGGGCTCCGCAGAAGGCGTCCCCGGCACCCACCGAGTCGACGACGTCCGCGTCGTCGAGGGGTATGCCGCTCACCTCCTCCCCGTCCCACCTGGCCCCCGCTGCCCCGAAGGTCACGAGCAGTGAGCTGGGGATGAGGTCGGAGTCGGCGAGCTGGCGCATCTCGGACTCGTTGACGACGAGGGGGTCGGCGAGGGCGATGACATGGTGCGGCAGCCGCCCGTAGGGGGCGAGGTTGATGACGACCCGGGCACCGGCACGGTTGGCGGCCGAGGCGGCTCGGGCGACGGTCTGGGGCGGCACCTCGAGCGAGCAGAGCAGGACGTCTCCGGCGCCGAGTCCGGCGGCCGTGACCGAGGCGTCCTCCACCATCTCGTTCGCGCCCGGGACGACGATGATGGAGTTCTCGCCCTCGCCGTCCACGGTGATGTAGGCCGTCCCCGTCGGCGCGTCCTGGCAGGCCGGGACCTCGGCGCGAATCCCGTGCCGGCGCAGCCGCTCGACGTAGGCGGCACCCGCGTCGTCGGCACCGACCCGGCCGATCATGACGACCTCGGCGCCGGCGCGGCGGGCGGCCATGGCCTGGTTGCCGCCCTTGCCCCCGGCGAAGCGGCCCGCTGACTCACCGAGGACCGTCTCGCCGGGTCGCGGGAGCCGGGTGACGCGCGTGACGATGTCGACGTTGAGGGAGCCGAGGACGGCGACGCGGCCCATCAGCGCGCGCCCGCCCGCGCCCGGATGGTCTCGAGCCAGAGCGCTGAGTAGCGCTCGTGGTCGACGCCGAGCGCGACCCGGACGCGCACCGACGACTCGCCGTGCGGGTCGTGCGAGAGGTCGCCGCTCCAGTCGCGACGGTCGACGATGGTCCGGCCCCGGGACCAGTGGCCCGCGAGCTCGACCCGGATCGGCAGCACCTGCGTCGTCAGCGCCTCGGGCTCGATGACGGCACAGACCGCGCCCGCGTCGCCGATCGTCGCGGCGTCCCGCCCGAACCGGTGACACTGGAAGTCGATCAGACGCCCAGCGAGCTCTGCGCCCGTCCGGCCACCCACCGCCACGAGCTCGGCGGCCTGCTCCCGGCTCACCACCGGGTCGTAGAAGACGTCGAGGCCATACATCGTGACGGGGATCGACAGGTCGGCTGCGGCGTCGAGGGCGATCGCTGCTGCCTCGGGGTCGTGGAAGACGTTGAACTCCGCAGAGGCCGTGGCGTTGCCGACATGGGCGGCGCCGCCCATGAAGATGATCTGCGCGATGCCGGCGGCCACGTCGGGGTAGGTCCGCAGCAACAACGCGATGTTGGTCATCGGGGCGGTCGGGACGATGGTGATCCGCTCGCCGGCCGCCGCTGCGGCCAGGCAGACGTCCCGGAGCAGCTCGACCGCGTGACGCTCGTCCGGCCGGAGGGTCGGCGCCGGCCAGCCGAGGTCACCCATCCCGTCGTTGCCATGGACGTGGCGGGCATCCCGCGGGTGCTCGAGCAGGGGTCGATTGGCTCCGCGGGCCACCGGCACGTCCGAGCGCCCGACCGCGTCGAGCACGGTCAGCGTGTTGCGGACGACGTCATCAACCGGCGCGTTGCCACCGACGCAGGTCACCGCCCGGAGGTCGAGCGCGGGGTGCGTGGCGGCCAGCAGGAGGGCGCAGGCGTCGTCGACCCCAGTGTCGACGTCGAGGACGATGGGCGTGGGCTCACGGGTCACACCGTGCAACGTATCGCCCGGGCCGGACAGCACGGGCCCGGCTCGCGCCCGATCGGGACACAGCAGCGGCTCAGGCATCGTGGGTACGGTCCTTGGGTGTTCGTGACCCTGCCCCCCGACCGTGCCCGCCGCTCGACTGCCGTCGCCCTCGTCGTCGCCGTGACGACGCTGTCAGCCTCCTGCACGAGCGGGGTGGGCTCGTCGCCGTCGGCGGCGCGAGCCAGCAGCGCGGGGACGGTCGGCACCCCCAGTGGGGCGGGAACCAGCGCCTCGACGTCGCAGCCGACCTCAGCCCCGACCACCGCCGCGCCTCCTGCCGCCCCGCCGCGCGAGGAGCCCACTCCCGAGGAGTGCGCGAAAGCGGTCGTCCGGGGCCTGAGCACCGCAGAGCGGGCGGGCCAGCTCCTCGTGGTCGGCCTGGACGCCAACGCGCGTCGGACCAGCCTGGACCGGCTCATCCGGGGGCGCCATCTCGGTGGCGTCATCCTCCTCGGCGGCTGGACGAGCGGCCGGGACGACGTGCGCGCGGCGACCCGCCACCTCAGCTCCCTGCCCGACCGTCCGGGCGGCGCGCCGGGCCTTCTCCTGGCTGCGGACCAGGAGGGCGGACGGGTCCAGCAGTTGCGCGGGGACGGCTTCACCCGGATCCCCACGGCCCTCGAGCAGGGCACCTGGTCCCCCGCCGAGCTCAGGCGGCGCGCCTCGCGATGGGCCGACGAGCTGCGCGCCGCCGGGATCAACGTCAATCTCGCGCCGGTCGCCGACACCGTCCCGACGAGCATCGGCCCCGCCAACGACCCCATCGGCCAGTGGGATCGGCAGTTCTCTTCCGATCCCCGCGTGGTGGCCCGGAGCGTCGCCGCCTTCATCAAGGGCATGCACGAGGGCGAGGTCGCCACGGCGACCAAGCACTTCCCGGGGATCGGCCGGATCAGGGGCAACACGGACCTGACGGCGGAAGGCATCGTCGACCGGACGACGAGCCGGACCGACCCGTTCCTCCGGCCCTTCGCGGGCGGGGTCGCGGCTGGCACCGACCTCGTCATGGTGGGCTCGGCGATCTACAGCCGGATCGACCCGGGCGTGCAGGCGCTCTTCTCCCGCCGCATCGTCACGGACCTGCTGCGCAAGCGCCTGGGCTATCAGGGGGTGGTCATCACCGACGACGTGGGCGCGGCCAAGTCGGTGGCCGCCACGCCGGTGGGACAGCGGGCCACCCGCTTTGTCGGGGCCGGCGGGGACATCGTCCTGACCGCCCGGCCGGACACCGTGCCGGCGATGCACCGGGCCCTCACGGCCCGGATGGGCGCGGACCGCGACTTCACGGCCAAGGTGACCGCCGCAGCCACCCGCGTCGTGGCCCTGAAGGCCGAGCTCGGCCTGGTCGACTGCGACTGACCGGCTCACCCCGGGCGCCCCTCGCCTCCCTGGGTCGATGTGGGTCAGGGCGCAGGGGTGTGGGGTGGGGCGGGGCGGTCAGGACTGGACGAGCTGCACCGGCATCGACGAGTCGGTCGGCAGGCCGAGGTCGCTCGGCTCGCGGCCCTTGGCGACCATCTGCGCCCCCAGCGCCGCGACCATCGCGCCGTTGTCGGTGCACAGCCCGGGTCGCGGCACGCGGAGGGCGATGCCGGCCTTGGTGCAGCGCTCCTCGGCCAGGGCCCGCAAGCGGGAGTTGGCCGCCACCCCGCCACCGATGAGCAGGTGGTCGACGCCGTTGTCCTTGCACGCGAGGACGGCCTTGCGGGTCAGCACGTCGACGACGGCCTCCTGGAACGACGCCGCGACATCCGCTACCGGGACCGCCTCGCCGTCCCGGTGCCGCATCTCGACCCAGCGAGCCACGGCCGTCTTGAGCCCGGAGAAGGAGAAGTCGAAGCGGTGCCGCTCGAGGTCGCGCCGCGAGGTCAGGCCGCGCGGGAAGTCGATGGCGATGCGGTCGCCCTCGCGAGCGGCCCGGTCGATGTGCGGCCCGCCCGGGAACGGCAGCCCCAGCACGCGCGCCACCTTGTCGAAGGCCTCACCCGCCGCATCGTCCATCGTCGACCCGAGGGACCGGACGTCGTTGGTCACGTCGGGCACGAGCAGCAGGGACG
The DNA here is from genome assembly GCF_028446585.1 of Intrasporangium calvum. Classification (GTDB taxonomy): domain Bacteria; phylum Actinomycetota; class Actinomycetes; order Actinomycetales; family Dermatophilaceae; genus Intrasporangium; species Intrasporangium calvum_A. The sequence goes on along the minus strand of NZ_JAPFQL010000021.1, from coordinate 54,076 downwards.
AGTGGCCACCGGAGACGAGCATGGCCATCGTCGGCTCGGGCAGCGGCCCGTGCTCGACGATGTCGACGGCCACGTGGGAGGCGAGGTGGTTGACGCCGTAGATCGGCCGGTCGAGGGCGACAGCGAGCGCCTTCGCGGCGGCGACCCCGACGAGCAGCGACCCCGCCAGTCCGGGCCCGGACGTCACGGCGATGGCGTCGAGGTCCCTGAGGCTGACCCCTGCCTCCCGGCAGGCTCGCTCGATGGTGGGGACCATCGCCTCGAGGTGGGCGCGGCTCGCCACCTCGGGCACGACGCCGCCGAACCGCGCGTGCTCCTCGACGCTGCTCGCGACCGTGTCGACGAGCAAGGTCTCACCACGCACGATCCCGACGCCGGTCTCGTCGCACGAGGTCTCGATGCCGAGGACGAGGGGCTCGTCAGTCATGGGTTCCTCCAAGGTGCTTGCGCATGACGAGGGCGTCGACGTCGCCCGGTTGGTAGTAGCGGCGCCGGACCGAGATCGTCTCGAAGTCACTGCGCTCGTAGAGGCGCTTGGCCGGCTCGTTGTCGGCCCGCACCTCGAGCAGCAACGCCGTGGCGCCCCGCTGCTCGGCGCGGTGCACGAGGTCGTCGAGGAGTCGCCGCCCGAGTCCGTGGCCCCGCGCAGCCGGGACCGTCGCGATGGTCATGACGTCGGCGACGTCACCCGACACGTCGATGCCGGCGTAGCCGACGACCTGCTCCCCCTCGACGGCCACGACGTAGTCGCGGCGCGGTCGGGCGGCCAGCTCGGCCCACCACGTCGGCTCGGTCCAGGCGTCGTCGGCGAAGAGCTCCACCTCGAGGGCAGCGAGCGTCGCGAGGTCGGTCCACTCGAGCTCGCGCAGCACCGTCGTGCTCATCCGAGGGTCGACTTCTGGCTGGGTGGAGCCTTCGACACGTCCGGCCGGCGCAGATAGAGCGGCTCGAGCCCATCCAGCGGGTCCGCCGGGTCACCGTCGGCGAGCCGGCGGACCGCGAGGTCGGCGAGCGCCCCTGCGGAGACGTCACGAGGCAGAGGTATGCCGCTGGGCTCGCTCCCGTCCTCGGGTGGCCCCGGGAGGTCGGCCGGGTAGAGGAGCGGTCCCCGCCCTGCGATCGGCAGGCGCCGCCAGTCGTGCTGGAGCTCGGCAGCCCTGCTGACGACGGGGCCGGCCAACCGCGTGAGGCCACCCTCGTCGAGGAGGAACTCAGCGGCATACACCTCCTTGCGGCGGGCGTCGGTGGCGACGAGCAGGCCACCACGATGACCGCCCAGCCACGCCTCGTGTGCCAGCGCGTCGAGGCTGCACAGCCCGTGGACGGGCAGGCCGAGGGCAAAGGCGAACGTCCGGCCGGACACGATGCCGACACGCAGGCCGGTGAAGGGGCCGGGGCCGATGCCGACGACGACCCCCGTCACGTCGCGCGGCGCGGCTCCTGCCTGGTCGAGTGCGGCCCGGATCCCCGGCGCGAGGTGCTCGGCGTGGGCCCGCGCGTCGAGCGTCGTGGCTTGGGCCACGACCCGGTCGCCGTCATGGAGCGCGACGGAGATGGCCGTGGTGGACGTGTCGATGCCGAGGATGAGCACGGGCGTCAGGTTATCCCGGCCCGTCCCCCCAGCCCGAAACGACGGCGATCGTGCCGCGTCCGCTCGGGCACGGCCGGCTCCCCATCACCCACGGCGGCTGCGACGAGGAACAGCACAGCGAGGACGGCCAACGGAACGACCACCGCCCCTGTCGAGCCGCCGAGCAGGTCAGCCAGTCCTGGACCCTCAGGGCCTCGCTCACCGACCCAGCGGACCAGGACGGACACGAAGGGCACCGCGGCGAGGGCCAGGAGCAGCCCTCCCGCACGCGCCGCGTGACGACGTCCGAGGACCGCGACCGGCAGCGCCAGCACCAGCGCGATGACCGGGAGGTCCGGCACGTCCGCCACGTCGACGAAGAGCGTGAGCACCATCCAGACCGCGAACAGCCCCACCGCCGCGGCCAGGACGGCGCCGGCGAGCCCTGGTGACCGGGCCGCGAGCACGGTGAGCGCAATGAGCGGCACGACGATCAGCAGCGTCAGGAGCAGCGCCGTCCAGCCGCCCGGGTCGTCCCAGGCATAGCCGAGCGCGAACAGCACCCCGCCGACCACGAAGAGCGCCGTGAGGACGAGGGCGACCAGGCGAAGGATTCGGGACATGACACCACCTGCCTTTCACCTCGAGGCTCGTGGCCCGTCGGGTGATCGGCCAGTGCCGGATGGCCCTCTTTCTCCGCTCCGTCGGCTCAGACCGACGCCAGCGCGGAGTCGCTGAGACGCTCCCAGCGGCTTCCGACCGGGTCGAGGCGAGCCGTGCGGACCTCTTCGCCGGTGAGGGTGATGCCGAGGCGGTGCTCGGAGAGCTGCTCGGACATCCCCGCCCCCCACTCGATGACGGTCACGCTCTGCTCGAGGTCTGCGTCGAGGTCCAGGTCGTCCAGCTCCAGGGCGCTGCCGAGCCGGTAGGCGTCGACGTGCACCAGCGCCGGACCGTCGCTCAGCGACGGATGCACCCGGGCGATCACGAAGGTCGGTGAGGTGATCGGCCCCCGGACCCCCAGGCCCTCGGCGAGCCCCTGCGTGAGCGTGGTCTTGCCGGCGCCCAGGTCGCCCGTGAGGACGAGGACGTCACCGGCCCGCAGGAGCCGGCCGAGCCTTCTGCCGAAGGCCCGAGTGTCCTCCGGGGTCTCCAGCGTCACCTCACGACTCACGGCGTACCTCCTCCTTCGATCCTGCTGCGACCTTGGCTCGGCGGAGCCGGGCCAGTGCTCTGGCCCGCTCGGCTCGGACGACCTCGTCGGCCTCGAGCTCGATGCGGCGCTGGCGGCGGTTCTTCGCCACGTCCGTGACGATCCGGCGCACACGCGGCCGGCGGGGCAGCTCGATGTGTTGCTCCCGGGCGCGGGTGCCCTCCTCGACGAGCTCGAGCAGGTGGGCACTCAACAGGTCGGGGTGCTCGAGCATGATGATGTGGCCGGCGTCGTTGACGACGACGTGCTCGGCGCCGGGGATGCCCTCGACGATGAGCTCACTGTGCGCGGGTGGGGTCAGGACGTCCTGGCGGCCGTTGAAGACGAGCGTCACGGTGTCCTTGAACTCCGCGAGGGCAGGGCGCTTGTCGAAACCGTCGAAGGTCGTCAGGTAGTCGTTGATGACGTCGAACGGCGTGCTCAGCAGCATGTCCGCCGTGTAGCGGACGACCTTGCGGGGCACCGGTGACGCGAAGGAGTTCTGGTCGACGAGGAACTCCTCCACGTCCCGACCGACGCGGCGCAGCCGCCGGATGAGCTCGGGCCGCTCCCCCAAGGGGCCGAGCACGGAGGGCCCGACCCGCTCCAGGAGCAGCCGGCCGAGAGTGGCGCTCCGGCCCCCGTTGGCCAGGGTGAGCCCGCCGGCGCTCGTGCTGATGAAGGCCGCCCCGGCGACCCTGTCGCGGATCAGGTCGGGGTGGCGCTCGCCGAGGGCGAGCATGGTCATGCCGCCCATCGAGTGGCCCGCCAGGACGAGGTAGCCCTCGGGAGCCGTGTCCTCGATGACCATGCGCAGGTCCTCGCCGAGCTGGTCGATGACGTAGGAGTCGCTCGCGCCCGGGCCGGACTGTCCGTGGCCACGGTGGTCCCAGCTGACGACCCGAAAGCCGGCCGCCTTGAGGGCGCGCCGCTGGTAGACCCACGACTTCAGGCTGAGGCAGTAGCCGTGCGTCAGGATGACGGTCGGCAGCCGTCCCGGGTCGTCACCGCTCGTCAGGCCCTGGGCCGCCGCGGCCGCCGCCTCGGGAGCCGGCTCGTCGATCTCGACGTGGAGGGCGACGCCGTCCGACGTGAGCAGGACCCGCTCCTCGTCCGGCGTGATCTCGAGCTGCTCCGTCGTCTCCAACGCGTCCAGGGCGGCCCGGTGGCGCCCGGCCCGGTCGGCCGCGATGCCGGCGGCGACGCCGGCCGCGACCCCCGCGGCGCCGAGGACGATGCCCAGCACGGGGTTGCGGCTGGGCGGGCTCACGAGCCTGCTCCGGCCTCGGGACCACCGAGCCACACCCGCGGGACGCGGGCGCCGATCCGGGTGACGATCTCGTAGCTGATGGTGTCGGTGGCAGCGGCCCAGTCCTGCGCGGTCGGGCCGTCCTCGGGCTTGCCGAAGAGGGTCACCACGTCTCCTGCTGCGGCCGAGCTGCCCGGCCCGAGGTCCACGACGAACTGGTCCATGCAGACGCGGCCGGCGATCCTCGTGCTCAGGTCCCCCACCTGGAGCGGGGCGACATTCGTCGCGTTGCGGGGGATGCCGTCGGCATAGCCCGCGGGGACGAGGCCGACGACGGTGTCCGACTCGGGGGCATAGACGTGGCCGTAGCTGATGCCGCGGCCGGCGGGCCACTGCTTGACGAGCGCCAGGCGGGCGCGGAGCGTCATCACCGGCTTCAGCCCGAAGTCGTCGGCCACCTGGGGCACCGGTGACAGGCCGTAGACCGCGATGCCGGGCCGGACGAGGTCGGCGTGGGCCGACGGATGGACCAGCGTGGCGGCGGAGTTGGCCAGGTGCCGGACCTCCGGACGCACCCCGGCGCGCTCCGCCATGGCGACAGCCTCGAAGAAGGTGTCCTGCTGGGCCAGCACGGTCGGGTGCTCGGGCGCATCCGCCATCGCGAAGTGGGTCCAGAGGCCGACCACCGAGATCGCACCCTCGGCCTCGAGCCGGCGCGCGTGCTCGACGAGGGTCGGCCAGCCGGCGCCGAAGGCGCCGCCACGGCCCAACCCGGTGTCGACCTTGAGATGCACCCGCGCGGTGCGACCCTCTGCCCGTGCCGCCGCGGCCACCGCATCGAGGGTCCACGGCGCCGAGGCGGACAGGTCGATGTCGCGTCGGACTGCTCCCGCGAAGTCACTCGCCGGGACGCACAGCCAGCTGAGCAGCCGCGTCGCCACCCCCGCGTCGCGCAGCCCGATGGCCTCGGCCAGCTGCGCCACGCCGAGCCAGTCGGCACCGGCAGCGACGGCCGCCCGGGCGACGGGCAGCAGGCCGTGGCCGTAGCCGTCGGCCTTGACGACGGCCATCAGCTGTGACTGCGCCGCCCGCGCGCGGAGCGTGCGGACGTTGTGCTGCAGGGCGTCCAGGTCGATCTCCGCCCAGACGGTCAGGCCGGCAGTGGCGTCAGTGGAGTTCATCGAGCGCATCTTCGCACGCCCCGCTCGAAAGGGCAGTTCGCCCCGTCACACCGCCCTCAGGCGTCGGCGCGACGGAGCAGGTCGCGGACCGTCGGGCGCAGCGCCTGCGCCACGGCCAGCGCGCGCACCGGCCCCCCACCCGAGACCCGATCGGCGGCCACGCCGTGCACGAGCGTCGCGAGCGACCCGGCATCGAGCGGGTCGAGGCCGGCGGCGAGGAGCGTGCCGGCGAGCCCCGCGAGGACGTCTCCGGCCCCGGCGGTGGCCAACCAGGCCGGGGCATCCGTCTGCGAGCGGACCGGCCCTCCGGGGTCCGGGCCGACGACGATGGTGGTCGAACCCTTGAGGAGCACCGTCGCGCCCGTCTGCTCGGCGGCCCGCCGGGCGTGGCGAACCGGCTCCCGCTCGACGTCGGCGCGCGTCACGGTGGGACCGAGACGGGAGAGCAGCCGGGCCAGCTCGCCCGCGTGCGGCGTCAGCAGCGTCGGCGCTTCCCGTGTCTCGGTCAGGAGGTCGAGACCCCCCGCGTCGAGCACCAGGGGAAGGTCGCTCGCCAGCGCCTCACGCGCCACCTGCAACTGCGCCGAGGCCTCCGCACCGGTCGCTTGCGGGTCGAGCCCCGGGCCGACGAGCCAGGCCTGGACCCGGCCCTCGCCGACGACGGCCTCCGGCACCGCGTGCCGCACCAGCCCGACCGGGGTCGGCGTGCCGACGTAACGGACCATCCCCACCCCCGACTCGACGGCGGCCGTGACGGCCAGCACGGCGGCGCCGGCGTAGGTCTCACCGCCCGCGACGACCCCGAGCACCCCGCGGGAGTACTTGTCGTCGCCCGGCCCGGGCACCGGCCAGAGCTCAGCGACGTCATCATGGGTCAGTCGCTCGACGGCCGCGGGGAACTCGTCCGTCTCGATTCCGATGTCGACTACGGTCAGGCGCCCGGTCGCGCCCTCTCCGGCGGGGAGGAGGTGGGCGGGCTTGGGGACACCGAAGGTGACGGTCTCGTCGGCCCAGACCGCATCGCCGTCAGGGTCCAGCCCATCGGGGTCGAGGCCGCTGACCACGTCCACCGCGATGACCCAGGCGTCGTCGGCAATCGCGTCCACCAGCTCGGCGGCACGAGGCCGCAACCCCGGACGGCCACCGATGCCGACGATGCCGTCGAGGACGACATCGCCCTCGGCCACGGCCTGCACGGCGCCCGCGGGGTCGTCCACCGCGACGACGACAGCCGCCCCGGCCAGCTCGGCTGCCCGCAGGCCCGCGGGGTGGACGCGTGCCCGGCCGGAGTCCGGCAACAGCACCACAGCGCAGGCGAAGCCGGCGTCGGAAAGGAGCCCAGCGGCATACAACGTGTCTCCCCCGTTGTCACCGGCACCGACGAGCGCGACGACGCTGCGGCCATCCCGCTCAGCGAGACGGGCGGTCGCGACCGCAGCCAGCCCCTCCGCGGCCCGCTGCATCAGCTCGCCCTCCGGGAGCTGCGCCATGGCGGCCCGCTCGGCCGCACGGACCTCGGTGACGGACAGCGCCCGGATCATCAGCCCTCCGCGATGACGATCGCCGACGCGACGCCCGCATCGTGCGACAGGGAGACATGGAAGCTGTCGACGCCGAGATCGTTGGCGCGGGCCTGCACCGACCCGCCGATCTCCAGCGAGGGCTTGCCGTCGTCGTTGGTGGCCACGCGGGCATCCGTCCAGTGCAGCCCGACGGGCGCGCCGAGCGCCTTGGCCAGCGCCTCCTTGGCGGCGAACCGCGCGGCGAGCGAAGCGATGCCGAGGCCGCGCTCCTCAGCCGTGAACAGCCGCTCCCGCAGTGCGGGAGTCCGCCGCAGCGTCTCCTCGAAGCGCGCGATGTCCACGACGTCGATGCCGACCCCGATGATCACGCCGGTGCCCTCCGCATCGCGGCCGTCACTCGACCGTGACCGACTTGGCGAGGTTGCGCGGCTGGTCCACGTCGAGGCCCTTGGCCGTCGACAGCCACAGCGCGAAGACCTGGAGCGGCACCACCGTCAGGAGCGGCGCGAGCAGCTGTGACGTGGCAGGCACCCGGATGACCTCGTCGGCGAAGGGGACCACCGCCTCGTCGCCCTCCTCCGCGATGACGAGCGTGCGGGCCCCACGGGCCCGGATCTCCTGGATGTTGGAGACGACCTTGCCGTGCAGGCCGTGCTCGCTCGACGGCGACGGGACGACGACGAAGACCGGCTGACCCGGCTCGATGAGCGCAATGGGGCCGTGCTTCAGCTCGCCCGCCGCGAAGCCCTCGGCGTGGATGTAGGCGAGCTCCTTGAGCTTGAGCGCGCCCTCCATGGCGACGGGATAGCCGACGTGGCGGCCGAGGAAGAGCACCGACCGGGTGTCGGCCATGAACTTCGCGATCTCCTTGACCCGGCCCATCTGGCCGAGGAGCGTCTCGATCTTCGCCGGAACGCCGCCGAGCTCCTTCATGACAGCCTGCGCGTCGTCGGCGTAGGCGCCGCCGCGCAGCTGGGCCAGGTAGAGGCCGAGGACGTATGACGCCGTGATCTGCGCGAGGAAGGCCTTGGTCGAGGCGACCGCGATCTCGGGCCCCGCGTGCGTGTAGAGCACCGCGTCCGACTCCCGGGGAATCGTCGAGCCGTGGGTGTTGCAGATGGAGATCGTCAGCGCGCCGAGATCACGTGCGTGCTTGACGGCCATCAGGGTGTCCATCGTCTCGCCCGACTGGCTGATCGACACGACCAGGGTGCGGTCGTCGACGATGGGGTCGCAGTAGCGGAACTCGTGGGCGAGGGCGACCTCGACCGGGATGCGCGTCCACCGCTCGATGGCGTACTTGGCCGTCATGCCCGCATAGGCAGCAGTGCCGCAGGCGACGACCGTGATGCGGTCGACCTCGCGCAGCTTCTCCTCCGGGATGCGCAGCTCGTCGAGGACGAGGCGACCGTCGGGGTCGGTGCGGCCCAGCAGCGTGTCGCGAACGGCGTGCGGCTGCTCGTTGATCTCCTTCTCCATGAAGGTCGCGTAGCCGCCCTTCTCGGCAGCGGCCGCGTCCCACGTCACCTCGTAGGCCTTGCCGTCTGCCGGCGTGCCGTCGAAGTTGATGACCGTCGCACCGTCCGGCGTGATCGTCACGATCTGGTCCTGCGCCAGCTCGAGGGCGTGCCGGGTGTGGCCGATGAACGCCGCGACGTCCGAGCCGAGGTAGTTCGCATCGTCACCCAGGCCCACGACGAGCGGGCTGTTGCGGCGAGCGCCGACCACGACGCCGGGCTGGTCAGCGTGGATCGCGAGCAGGGTGAAGGCGCCCTCCAGCTCAGCCACCGTCTCGCGCATCGCCTCGGTCAGGTCACCGGCCCCCTCGTAGGCTGCCGCGAGGAGGTGGGCGACGACCTCGGTGTCGGTCTCGCTCGTGAAGGCCACACCCTGCCCGATGAGCTCCTTCTTCAGGGCGTGGAAGTTCTCGATGATGCCGTTGTGGATGAGGGCGAGCTTGCCGTCGGCCCCACCGCGATGGGGGTGGGCGTTCTCGTCCGTGGGACCGCCGTGGGTCGCCCAGCGCGTGTGCCCGATCCCGGTCGAGGAGACCGGCAGCGGGTCCGCCGCGATCTCGGCGCGCAGGTTGGCGAGCTTGCCCGACTTCTTGCGGGTCTCCACGTGGTCACCGTCGATGAGGGCCACGCCTGCGGAGTCGTATCCGCGGTACTCCAGCCTGGCCAGACCCTCCATGACGACGTCCAGCGCCGTGCCGTCCTGAGTCCTGCCGACGTAGCCAACGATTCCGCACATGCGGACCAGCCTAAGGGACCGCCGAGCGGGTCGAGTCCACGCCGGCAGGCCTCGTCGGCAACAATGGCAGCGTGTCGCAGCCACCCCGCGGAGACGACCTGACGGATGCGGTCGTCATGGAGGACGACGGCCCCAACGGCCGGACCCCCACGCCGATCCCGTCGCCCTACGTCGAGCTCGACCGGGCCGCCTGGTCCCGCCTCCGGGAGAACTACCCGCTCAACCTCGACGAGAATGACCTCAGGCGGTTGCGCGGCCTCGGGGACCGGATCGACCTGCGCGAGGTCGAGGAGGTCTACCTCCCGCTCTCGCGGCTGCTCAACTTCTACGTGGGCGCGACCCGTGAGCTGCACGACGTGACGACGAACTTCCTCGGGGAGCGGCCCGCCAAGACCCCCTTCGTCATCGGGGTCGCCGGCTCCGTGGCCGTCGGCAAGTCGACGACCGCCCGCATCCTGCGCGAGATGCTCGCCCGGTGGCCCGACACGCCACGGGTCGAGCTCGTCACCACCGACGGGTTCCTCTTCCCCAACGCCGAGCTCGAGCGGCGCGGACTGCTGGGGCGCAAGGGCTTCCCGGAGTCCTACAACCGGCGGGCCCTGCTCCGGTTCGTCGCCGAGGTCAAGTCGGGCAAGGCCGAGGTGACTGCGCCGGTGTACTCCCATCTCACCTACGACATCGTTCCCGACGAGCGGATCGTCGTGCGGCAGCCGGACGTCCTCATCGTCGAGGGGCTCAACGTGCTCCAGGCGCCGGAGGTGCACCCGGTCCGCGGGACGGGGCTGGCCGTGAGCGACTTCTTCGACTTCTCGGTGTATGTCGACGCCTGGGTCGACGACGTGCGCAAGTGGTACGTCCAGCGGTTCCTGCGGCTGCGGGAGACGGCGTTCTCCAACCCGCACTCCTACTTCCACCGCTACGCGGCCCTCTCCGACGAGGAGGCGGTGCGCACGGCCAACACCATCTGGCGGGAGATCAACGGCCCCAACCTCGTGCAGAACATCCTGCCGACGCGGTCCCGGGCCACGCTCGTGCTCTCCAAGGGAGAGAACCACGAGGTCCGCCGGGTCCGGCTCCGCAAGATCTAGCGTCGGCCGGTGCCGCGACTCGCGCGTTCGAGGTGTTTCGCGCCCACCAGGAGTCGAGGTTCACCTCGAACCGGCCCTGTCGCCGGGCAGGTCAGTACCAGTGCGGGGAACGGGAGAGCCAGGTCGACCAGGCGTTGCACGGAGAGCCGTAGACCTGCTCGATGTACCAGATCCCCCACTTCATCTGGGTGATCGGGTTGGTCCGGTAGTCGGCACCGAAGGTCGCCATCTTGCTCGCGGGCAGCGATTGGGGGATGCCGTAGGCGCCCGAGCTGGGGTTCTCGGCATTCCAGCGCCAGCCGCTCTCGCCGTTCCACAGGTTGACGAGGCAGTTGAACTGGGCGTCGCTGGTGAATCCGGCGTCGGCCAGGAGGATCCGGGCAGCAGCCTGGGGGTTGGCCTTCGCATTGGCGATGACCTGCTCCCTGATGCGCTCGCGCTCGGCGGCCTCGGCGGCGAGTCGCCGCTCCTCGGCCCGGCGAGCGGCCTCCTCCTTCTTCTTCGCCTCCAGGGCGGCGGCCGACCGGAGTCCCGTCGCGACGATCGCCGTGCGCCGCTCGTTGCGCGACACCGAGGCGGCCGCGCGGTAGGTCATGTCGATCGTGCTCGTCCGGGCCAGCTCGGCGGTCTGGGCCACGACGTTGTCGCCGACCACGAAGGCCGCCTCACCGGATCGGGTGCCGGCGGTGGCGAAGCCGACGGCGCTCGCTCCGAGGCCGAGGGCCAGGGCTCCGGCCAGAATGGGCCGACCCGGGCGGCGAGGCGGGTTGCTGCGCTCCTTGAGTGCGCGGCGGGTCGGCAGTGGAGTGCCCGGGTAGGTGGCGTGCCCCGTCGCGGCGGCGCGGGCCCGGCTCGAGGCCTGGTCGTAGAAGGCGGCCGCCGTCGGCGGGACCACGTGCGGGTTCCCGTGCGGCGCTTCGTGGCGTCCACCGGCGGGGGCTTCGTGCCGTCCAGGACGGGAGGGGAAGGAGGTCGTCGTCGCGGGTGCCGCGAGGGTGGCGGGCACTCGGGGGACGGGAGGGGCCGAGGTCGCTCTGTTGGCGCGATGGCGGCCTTCGTACCGTGCCATGAAGCGGGGTCACGCCTTCCTGGTCGACTTGACGTCTCGGTCAGGTCTTCCGTGCGACCCGCAAGAGCGAGCCCCCCGTGCACGGAGCAGGACCTGGAACAACTGAGGAGAGAGTACAGATCCGAGGTGCTGGACGCCCCCAAAGGTGCCAGCCCATCGCACGTCAGGCAAGCCCGACCTGAGGTGCTCGCGAGAACCGGCGCAGAGAGGGGCGAACCCGGACAGGTTTCCCCGCTCGCAGGCGTCGCCCGGGCCACCTCCCCCGTGACCCAGATCACACCGCACACCCCCGGTTCAGGCGTCCGGGCCCTCCAGCAGGTCCGTCACGAGAGCAGCGATCGGGCTGCGCTCGCTCCGCGTGAGCGTCACGTGCGCAAAGAGCGGATGCCCCTTGAGCTTCTCGATCACGGCGGCCACGCCGTCGTGCCGGCCGACCCGCAGGTTGTCCCGTTGGGCGACGTCATGGGTGAGCACGACCTTGGAGTTCTGACCGATCCGCGACAGCACGGTGAGCAGGACGTTGCGCTCCAGCGACTGCGCCTCGTCGACGATGACGAACGCGTCGTGCAGGCTGCGCCCGCGGATGTGGGTCAGCGGCAGCACCTCGAGCAGCCCGCGGTCCATGATCTCCTCGACCACCTCGGGCGAAACGAGCGCGCTCAGGGTGTCGAAGACGGCCTGACCCCACGGGTTCATCTTCTCCTGCTCGGTGCCGGGCAGGTAGCCGAGCTCCTGGCCACCCACGGCGAAGAGTGGCCGGAAGACGAGGACCTTGCGCTGCGCCCGGCGCTCCATGACCGACTCCAGCCCGGCGCACAGGGCGAGCGCGGACTTGCCGGTGCCGGCGCGCCCACCGAGCGAGACGATGCCCACGTCCGGGTCGAGGAGCAGGTCGAGGGCGATCCGCTGCTCGGCGCTGCGGCCGTGCAGGCCGAAGGCGTCGCGGTCCCCTCTCACGAGCCGGACCTGCTTGTCTGCGCCGACCCGTCCGAGCCCGCTGCCGCGCGGGGAGAGCAGCACGAGACCGGTGTGGCACGGCAGCTCGGAGGCGACGGGGTGCTCGATGCGCCCGCGGTCGTAGAGTGCGTCGAGCTCGTCGGCGGTCAGCTCGAGCTCGTCCATCCCGGTCCAACCGGAGTCGACGCCCTGCTCGTGCCGGTACTCCTCCGCCTCGAGCCCGCAGGCCGACGCCTTGACGCGCATCGGCAGGTCCTTGCTGACGATCGTGACGTCGCAGCCGTCGTTGGAGAGGTTCTTGGCGACGGCAAGGATGCGGGTGTCGTTGTCGCCCAGGCGGAAGCCCGCCGGCAGCGCCATCGGGTCGGTGTGGTTGAGCTCGACCCGCAGCGTCCCGCCGTCGTCACCGACGGAGACGGGCTTGTCCAGCCGGCCCTCGCTGATGCGCAGGTCGTCGAGCAGCCGCAGCGCCTGTCGTGCGAAGAAGCCGAGCTCGGGGTGGTGCCGCTTGCCCTCGAGCTCGGTGACGACGACGACGGGAAGGACCACCTCGTGCTCGGCGAACCGCAGCATCGCCTTGGGGTCCGAGAGGAGGACAGAGGTGTCGAGGACGTAGGTCTTGCGGTCCGGGGTGCTCTTGCGAGCGCGGCGGCGCGTGGGGGCCGTTTCGGACGAGTGCGTGGTGTCCGCAGACACGTGGTGCTCCACGGGGTTCTTGGAGGCCATGCCCACTCCTTGCCGGCGCAGTTGCCGCGCCTACTCGCTCGCGAGGTCCCGGGTGGCCCGGTGACGTGTGGGCCGCACCCGGCCCTCCGTCCGAAGCGTCTGCTCCATCAGTGGGCCTCCTGGTGGCGGTGGCGGGTGCCTCCGCTGACTCGACGGTACGTCCCCGCCGGGCCGCCGCTCGTGATTGGGCGGTCGTGTCGCGCAGAGTTCACCCACCCTTCAGCCGTATGCCGCTGAGCTGGCTCCCAGCGTCAAGCCCCTCCCGTCGGTCAGGTGCCGTGCCGACGGTGGCGGCCGGCGTAGGCCCGCAGCGCGCGGAGGAAGTCGACGTGCCGGAAGTCGGGCCAGTAGGCCTCGCAGAAGTAGAACTCCGACGTCGCGCTCTGCCACAGCAGGAACCCGCCGAGCCGCTGCTCGCCCGACGTGCGGATCACGAGGTCGGGGTCGGGCTGGCCCTTGGTGTAGAGGTGCTCGGCGATGTCCTCGATCCGCAGTCCCGCGGCGATCTCCTCGAGACTCTCGCCCCGCGCGGCGTGCTCGAGGAGCAGGTCCCGGACCGCGTCGGCGATCTCGCGCCGCCCGCCGTAGGCGACGGCGACATTGACGGTCATGCCCGTGGAACCCTCCGTGGCGGCGACGGACCGCTGCAGGCTCTCGGCCGTCTCGGCGGGCAGCAGGTCGATGGCGCCGGCGACGCGGAGCCGCCAGCGGCCCGTGGCGGCGAGGTCGGCGACCGCGTTCTCGATGATCTTGAGCAGGGGGGCGAGCTCCGCCTCGGAGCGCCTCAGGTTGTCGGTGGACAGGAGCCAGAGCGTGACGTACTCGACCCCGGCCTCCTCACACCAGTGGAGGAGCTCCTCGATCTTGTCGGCGCCGGCCTGGTGCCCATGGGCCGTGCCCGCCCCGCGTGCCTTGGCCCAGCGGCGGTTGCCGTCGAGCATGACGGCGACGTGCCGCGGCAGGGACTCTCGGGGCAGGTCCTTGAGGACTCGACGCTCGTAGGCACCGTAGACCAGATCCCGCCAACCCACTGGGCCTCACTCTCGCCTCGTCGTGCACGACTGGGCCCGGACTGCGGGGCCGGGAGACCACGTTACTCCGCGATCGGTAGGCGGCCACCGGCGACCCACCTGAGGTTACCCCTGCGTAACCTACGGTTGCGTAGGTTATAGTGCAGCCATGGCAGACGAAGCGAACCGACCGTCAGGAGCCGTGGCCGACCTCGTTGCCGCCGTGAAGCCCCGACTGCGGGGCTGGCTGCACCTCGGCATGTTCCCCGTCGCCCTGATCGGGGGCATGGTGCTCGTGGTCCTGGCCGACTCCAGATCCGTGCGCACCGCCGCGGCCATCTTCACGATCAGCGCCGCCCTCCTCTTCGGGGTCTCGGCCGTCTACCACCGCGGCACGTGGGGCCCGAAGATGTCGGCCCTGCTCAAGCGGCTCGACCACTCGAACATCTACCTCATCATCGCGGGGACCTACACGCCGTTCGCGGTCACGCTGCTGCCCACCGACGAGGCCCGGTTGCTGCTCACCGTGATCTGGGGCGCCGCCATCGCGGGCGTCGTCTTCCGCATCGTCTGGACGAGCGCACCCCGCTGGCTCTACACCGCGCTCTACATCGCGCTGGGCTGGGCCGCCGTCTTCTACGTCGTCCCGTTCTGGCGCTCCGGCGGCCCCCTCGTCGGCTCGCTCATCGCCCTCGGCGGACTGCTCTACACGGCCGGCGGCATCGTCTACGGCGCCAAGCGGCCCAACCCGTCGCCGCGGTGGTTCGGCTTCCACGAGGTGTTCCACGCGTTCACCCTCGGTGGCTTCATCGCCCACTTCGCCGCCGTGGCCCTCGCCATCTCCGCCACGCCTGCCGTCGCCTGATCCCACCCCGCAACACGCCCGGATCCTCGGAGCTCCCCCTGACATTTCAGGGATGAGCTCCGAGGATCCGGGCGTGTTGCTGCTGGAAGCGGGGGACGGCTGGGAGGCCGGCCGGCGCTGGGAGCGAGCCCAGCGGCATACGGCCTGCTCCGAAGGTGACTCAGCCCTGCTCGGAGGCGCGCGGCCCCTCGTCCCCGTCTGTGTTGTCGCCCTCCGCGGCGCGCTCGGACTCGAGGCGCTCGTGCTCGCGGTAGGCCATCCGGCGCAGCCGGGCGTTCATGTTGCGCACGAGGAGCCACAGCGCGATCGCCAGGACAAACATCGCCAGGAAGCCCCACACTCCCGGCCCGATCGGCAGGTTGCCGCCATCACCCATCAGTCCTCGTTCCCTTCCACCTGCTCGTTGGGGTGCTCGACGCGCTCCGCCGGGTCGAACTTCTCCTCGTCGTCCGGCGCCAGCCGACCGTCATAGACCATCTCGAGCGCCCCCGACGTGGCCGCGGCGTCGGCCTCGGCGACCGAACCGAGCCCGGCGAAGAGGTCATCCTCCGGCAGGTCCACCGGAACGTAGGACACGGCCAGCTCGAACTCCTCGACCGGCCAGACCCGCTGCTGCAGCTCGCGCGGCACCTGGAACCAGAACCCGTCGGGGTCGACCTGCGTCGCGTGCGCGAGCAGCGCGCGGTCGCGCACCTCGAAGTACTCGGCGCACTCGATGCGCGTCGTGACCCGGCCGGATCGACGCGGCTTCCAGTTGGCCAGCCAGTCCGCGTAGGGGCTCTCGAGCCCCTCGGCCACCATCGCCTCGTGGACCGCGGTCAGGCGGTCCTTGGACCAGCCCTCGTTGTAGTAGATCTTCAGCGGCTGCCACGGCTCGCCGGCATGCGGGTAGCGCGTGGGATCACCGGCCGCCTCGAACGCCGACATCGCGACCACGTGGGTCATGATGTGGTCCGGGTGCGGGTAGCCGCCCTTCTCGTCATAGGTCGTCATGACGTGCGGTCGCCACTCGCGGACCACCCGCACGAGCGCCTCCGTCGTCACGTCGAGGTCCTCGAGGGCGAAGCACCCCGCGGGCAGCGGCGGCAACGGGTCGCCCTCGGGCAGCCCCGAGTCGACGAAGCCGAGCCACGTGTGCTCCACCCCGAGCACCTCCTGGGCGGCCTTCATCTCATTGCGCCGCACCTGCGCGATGTCGCGCAGGATCTGCGGGTCGTTCTTGAGCTTCTCGTTGAGGATGTCGCCGCGCTCGCCACCGGTGCAGGACACCACCATGACCGACGCGCCGGCGGCGACGCACTTCGCCGTCGTCGCTGCGCCCTTGCTCGACTCGTCATCCGGGTGCGCGTGCACCGCCATCAGCCGTAGGCCTTCGGACACCGTCTTACCTGGCTCCCTGTTCGTCATGGTTGGGGCTCGTCGTATCGTTCTGACCGTCTCGTACCGACGGCCATCCTCTCATCACGCCAGGACAACGCATGCCGCTCCCCCGCCCCGCCCCCGGAACGCTCAAGTGGTGGGTCGTCGGCACCATCGGGATCGGTCTCGGTGTCGCGCTCGCCGTCTGGTTCGGGCTCTCCGCCACCGTGGGGCTGCCGGCGTGGCAGACGATGGGGTTCAAGGTCGTCGACAACCGCAGCGTCTGGGTCGACTTCGAGGTCTACAGCCCGGGCGGCAAGGACGTCACCTGCACCGTGCACGCGCTGTCGCGGGACTTTGCCGTCGTCGGCTCGACCGAGGTGCCCGTCGAGCTGGGAGGCGTCGACACCGTGCGTCGCCAGGTGACGGTGCGCACGACCAGCCTCGCCGTGACCGGAGCCGTGGACAGCTGCTCCGTGACGCGCTGAGCAGGTCGAGCCGGTCTTCATCTGCGCACTTCACGCGCATTTTGCTATTCTTGGTCATTCACCACGGGTCGCGACCGATCACCTCGAACGAGGGTGGCACATCGGTCCGGCCCCTTCTTGGTGAGAGTTGAACGATCAGGCGCCCACGCGAGCACCGCGTGGGCGTTGGTACTTACAGGAGTGGACCGTGACCGACACTGCAGCTGGCTTCCTCACGCGGGAGGCCTACGACCGCCTCAAGGCTGAGCTCGACCAGCTGACTGGGGAAGGTCGCATCGAGATTGCCCGCAAGATCGAGGAGGCCCGCGAGGAGGGTGACCTCAAGGAGAACGGCGGCTACCACGCCGCGCGCGAGGAGCAGGGCAAGATGGAGGCCCGCATCCGGCAGCTCCAGGACCTGCTCCACAACGCCGTGATCGGCGAGACCCCGCCCGACGATGGTGTCGTCGAGCCGGGCATGATCGTCACCGTCGAGCTCTTCGGCGACGAGGAGAAGTTCCTCCTCGGCAGCCGCGAGATCGCCGACGGCGACCTGCAGGTCTTCTCCGAGAAGTCGCCGATGGGCGCGGCCGTCAACGGCAAGAGCGTGGGCGACACCACGAGCTACGTGGCCCCGACCGGCAAGACCGTCGAGGTCAAGATCCTCGACGCGAAGCCCTACACCGGCTGAGCTCTCCTTTCCCGTCACGGGTCGGCCCCCTTCGTGGGGGCCGACCCGTTTCTCGTGCCTCATCCCGTATGCCGCTGAGCTCCCTCCCGCTCCCGACTGGCGTCCCAGCCGGCGTCCACTCGAGTGGCCCCAGCGTCCACTCGAGTGGCCCGGCGTCTACTCGAGTGGCCCCGGTGTCCACAGGTGGGGACGGAGACCACTCGGCCACCCCTGTGGAGACCGGGGCCACTCGAATGGGTGGGGTCAGATGAGCTGGGCCGCGACCCGGCGCGCGCGAGCGGGGTCGTGGGCGTCGAGCAGACCGACCGCGTAGAGCAGGTAGGCCCCGTCAACGAGGGTGGCGGCCGAACGCGGCACCTTCCACCCGCCGGCGTGGTCGGCGAGCACGGCGCCGAGAACCAGATCGGAACCGGCCGCCTCGGCATGACGCAGCACCCCGCCGGACCCGATCAGCGTCGTGACGTTGGCGAGCGGCCGAGGCGACTCGGTCGGCTGCGCCGGCCGGGCGTGCCGGCGGACCGCAACCAGGGCCGCCAGCCGAGCCAGCTCCAGATCGAGGCGGCGCTCGACGTCGTCGGCTGGGAGGGAACCGGGGCGCTCGTGGACGTGAGCGGCATACGAGCTGAGCGCCTGGGGGTCGCGCACGCCGCCGAGCAGGTGCTCGGACTCGGCAGCCTCGACGACGTGCTGGGCGTTCCAGCGCATGCCGAGGTCCCCCTCGACGGTCCGCGCATGCCAGAGGGGCGCGACGACGTCCTTGTGGAGCGTCGCGTCCTCACCCTCCGGCGTGATGACGGAGTAGACGTCGGTCGTCGCGCCGCCGATGTCCACGACCAGGACGTCGCCACCGGATCGCACCTCGGCCACGACCTCCACCCCACGCAGCACGGCATCGGGCGTCGCTGCCTCGACCATGCGGCCGAAGGCCTCGTCGCGGGACAGCCCCTTGCCGCCGATGACGTGCCGCAGGAACGCATCGCGGATCGCGCGGCGCGCCGAGTCGGGTGCGATCACGCCGATCTGGGGCAGCACGTTGTCGGCGTGGATGACGGGCCGCGCCCCGGCCTCGAGCAGCACGGTCGCTTCGTCCCGCGCCTCGATGTTGCCCGCGACGACGATCGGCACGGCATGGGCTCCGTGCCCGCCGATGGCGCCCTTGGCGAGGCGTGCCGCATTGTGCAGCAGGACGTCCGCGTTGCCGCCATCGGTCCCGCCGACGAGCAGGATGATGTCGGGACGCGCCGCCCGGATGCCGCCGACGTCCTTGGCCGCCAACGGCCCGTGGGCGACGTGGACCACCTTCGCGCCGGCGGAGAGGCCGACCCGGTGGCCGGCCTCGGCCGTCACGGTCCGCTCGTAGCCGACGACCGCGAGCCGCAGGCCACCGCCGGCGCTGGAGCACGCATGGACCTCGGCGTCGTCCGGGACCTCGAGAGCGGCTCGCAGCTCCCGATAGCCGTCGAGGATGTCACTGCGACGATCCCCGGTCTGCGGGCCGGTCGTCGGGGTCGACGCGGTGCGCAACACCGCGCCGTCGGCGGCGATGAGCGCACCCTTGGTGAACGTCGAACCGAAGTCGACGGTGAGGATCGTCATGAGGAAGTCGAACCGGACGGCCCGCGGCAGCTCAGCCGTGGATGTCCAGCGCCTCCTGCAGGTCCGCGATGAGGTCGTCGACGTCCTCGATCCCGACGGAGAGCCGGATGAGGTCTGCGGGCACCTCTAGCTCGGTGCCGGCGACCGACGCGTGCGTCATCCGGGCCGGGTGCTCGATGAGGGACTCGACGCCGCCGAGGGACTCGCCGAGCGTCCACAGCTGGACGGCGGCGCAGGCCTTGACCGCGGCGTCCTCACCCTTCTTCATCCGGAACGACACCATCCCGCCGAAACGCTTCATCTGCCGGCTCGCGACGTCGTGGTTGTGGTGGGTGTCGAGACCCGGATAGAAGACCTGCGCGACGCCCTCGTGGCCGGTCAGGAAGTCGACGACCCTCTCCGCGTTGTCGCAGTGCCGCTCCATCCGGATGGCCAGGGTGCGTAGCCCGCGCAGGGTCAGCCACGAGTCGAAGGGGCCGGCAACGCCACCGATCGAGTTCTGGTGGAAGGCAATTCGCTCCTCGGCGTCGCCATAGCCCGGGACGCTGATCTCCGGTGCGGTGACGACGGCGCCGCCGACGACGTCGCTGTGGCCACCGGAGTACTTCGTCGTCGAGTGCGTGACGATGTCGGCACCGAGGGCGATCGGGTTCTGGAGGTAAGCGGTGGCGAAGGTGTTGTCGACGACGAGCACCGCGCCGGCCTCGTGGGCGACCTCGGCGATGGCCTCGATGTCGGCGATGCCCAGGAGCGGGTTCGTCGGGGTCTCGACCCACACCATCTTGGTGCGGCCCGGCTCGATCGCGGCGCGGACGGCGTCGACGTCGCCGATCTTGGCGATGGAGTGGTCGATGCCGCCGGGCCGGGCCACCTTGTTGAAGTAGCGGTAGGTGCCGCCGTAGGCGTCGCTGGGGACGACGACGTGATCGCCCGGCACGAGCAGCGAGCGCACGACGCAGTCCTGGCCCGCGAGGCCGGATGCGAACGCGAAGCCGCGGCTGCCGCCCTCGAGCGCCGCGATGCACTCCTCCAGCGCGGTCCGCGTCGGGTTGGCCGAACGGCTGTATTCATAGCCGCCGCGGAAGCCGCCGATGCCGTCCTGCTTGTAGGTCGAGACCTGGTAGATGGGCGGCACCACGGCTCCGGTCGTGGCGTCCGCCTCCTGGCCGGCGTGGATGGCGCGCGTGGCGAAGCCGTGCTCGTCAGACATGCCGGCCAGCCTAGTCGTCAGGCCACTCAGCCCGTATGCCGCTCAGCTCGCTCCGCGCCCACGCCACCTCGAGTGGCCCCGTCCTCCACAACCCCGCGGGGTGGGCCTGGGGAGGGCGGGGCCACTCGAGTGCCTGTGGACGGTGGGGCCACTCGAGTGCCTGTGGAGGGCCGGGCCACTCGAGTGCCTGTGGAGGGCGGGGCCACTCGAGTGCCTGTGGAGGGCGGGGCCACTCGAGTGCCTGTGGGCTGTACGTTGAGTTCATGGCGAGCAACAGGCCGACCATCGCGATCCTCACCGGGGGCGGTGACGTTCCTGGCCTCAACCCCGCGATCAGGGCGATCACCGTTCGCGCGTTGCGCGAGGGGCACCGTGTCGTGGGTATCCGCCGCGGATGGGCGGGACTCGTCGACTACAGCCGCGAAGCGGATGCGGACAACTCCGACTGCGTGCAGGAGCTGTCCGAGGCCATCGTCAACCGCGCGGGCCGCACGGGCGGCACCTTCCTGCACACCTCGCGCACCCAGCCGAGCCAGCTGCCCCGAGAACGGGTGCCGGAGCAGCTGACCGGCTACGGCGACCCTGTCAACGACGTGACCAAGGATGTGCTCCTGAACCTGGAGCACATCGGCGTCGACATCCTCATCCCGATCGGCGGCGACGACACCCTCAGCTACGGCAAGCGGCTCCACGACGAGGGAGTCAACGTCGTCGCCATCCCCAAGACCATGGACAACGACGTCTACGGGACCGACTACTGCATTGGTTTCAGCACCTGCGTCACCCGCACCATCGAGCTGACCCACCGCCTCCGCACGACGGCGGGATCGCACGAACGCTTTCTCGTCATCGAGGTGTTCGGCAGGTATGCCGGCTTCACCGCGCTCCTTCCCACCATGGCCGGCGCGGCGGACCGCTGCCTCATTCCCGAGCATGCCGTCGACGTGGAGCACCTGACCGAGCTGATGGTCTACGACCACAACCGCAACCCGAGCAGGTACTCCGTGGTTCTCGTCTCGGAGGGCGCGAGCCTGACCTCGCACCAGGGGATGAGCTTCGAGAGCGAGGAGACCGACATGTTCGGGCACCGCAAGCTCGGCGGCGTCGGGGACAGGGTCGCGGCTGCGCTCAAGGAGTACTCGCCGCGGCACAACCACGGCAGACGCATCGACGTGGTCAACCAGAGACTCGGATACCTCGTGCGTTCCGGGGAGCCCGACGCCCTCGACTCCATCGTGCCCATGGCCTTCGGCAACCTCGCCCTCGACCTGATCGACCGGAAGCAGTTCGGCCGGCTGGTGAGCATCCATCGGGGCTCCTACGACAACGTGCCCATCTCCAGCGTGACGTCGGACAAGAAGGTGGTCGCAGTGGAGAAGTACTACAACACCGACCGCCTCCGTCCCATCTACGAGTTCGACGGTGCGCCGCTGTTCATCATGACGAGCGACTGACTGCGGCGGCGGCGACCGGGACCGAGCCCAGCGGCATACGCCCGAGGGGTTGAGCGTTGCACCAGCGCACGGTCAGGCGACACGAAAGGGTGTGACACGGGATGGTGTTCGGATTCGGCAAGCGCACGGCGATGCCCGCGCGCGAGGAGGCGCTCCCCGGGCGGGACGAGCGGCCCTTCGCGATCGCGCCCACCCACGTCGTGCTCGGCACGCCGCTCGAGGGGCCGTGGCCGGAGGGCTCCGAGGCCATCTACGTCGCGATGGGGTGTTTCTGGGGCGTCGAGCGGATCTTCTGGCGCCTGCCCGGGGTGGTCAACACGGCCGCGGGCTACATGGGCGGCTACACGCCGAACCCCACCTACGAGGAGACCTGCACCGGCCTGACCGGCCACGCCGAGACGGTTCGGGTCGTCTACGACCCGGCGCAGACGAGCCCGGAGCAGCTGCTCAAGGCGTTCTGGGAGAACCACGACTCGACGACGGCCAACCGGCAGGGCAACGACGTCGGGACGGCCTACCGCTCCGCCATCTACTGGACGACTCCCGACCAGGAGGTCGCTGCTCTGGCGACGCGCGACGCCTTCCAGCAGGTGCTGCACGACAACGGATTCGGCGAGATCACGACCGAGATCCGGTCAGCGGACGACGCGGGGCCGTTCTATCTTGCCGAGGACTACCACCAGGGCTATCTGCACAAGAACCCCGGCGGCTACTGCAACCACGGCCCGAACGGGATGACCTGCCCCGTCGGGCTGGTCCGGCAGGACGAGCTGCCGGCCCAGCAGGACATCGCACCGCCCGCCTGACGACCCGTCGTCCGGTGGGCCGGGACTGACCCGCGCGCGTCAGCTGGCGCGCGGGCGAGGTGCGCTGCCAGCCGGGCGGGACTGGTGCAGCTTGCGAGCGATGCGCTCGTGCAGGGGAACTGGACGCACGGCGGGCTCGGCGCTGGCCCCGAGACGCTCAGCGTCGGCGTGCGAGAGGACGAGGAGCTCGGCCGCCATGCGGTCGAGGTCACGGTCGACGACGGTGGACCACGTGGAGCCTGCGACGAAGCCGCGGCGGCGGCTGGCGGAAAGGGCGCGAAGGGATCCGAGGGAGGGGAACAGTGTGGTGGTCATGGCTTCATTATTTCGAATCCGAATAGTTCAGCACAAGCGATGCTTGCTTTACGACGATTAAGCCGCCCTGTAGTGTTGCGGCATGCTCGACACCCACCGGATCCGGGTCTTCCGCTCGGTCATGGCGAGCGGCTCGATCCAGGCCGCCGCTGACAACCTCGGCTTCACGCCATCGGCCATCAGCCAGCAGATCTCGGCCCTCCAGAAGGAGACCGGGCTGACCCTCTTCGAGCGTGAGGGGCGCGGGCTGTCCCCCACTGCCGCGGCCCACTCCCTCGTCAAGCACACCAACGAGCTGATGGGTGAGCTGAGCAAGCTCGACGCCGTCGTCACCGACCTGCGTGAGGGCCGGTCCGGGCGCCTCACCATCGGCTACTTCGCGTCCGCGGGAGCCGAGTGGATGCCGACCCTGGCCCGACGACTGGCCCAGGAGATGCCCAACCTCGTGCTCGAGCTCATCCTCAACGAGGTCCCGCGGCGCGGCGGCTCCCCCTTCGACCTCAACATCGTCGTCGACGTCCCCGGCGCCCAGGACCCCCACGGGTCGCGGCGCGTGCCACTGGCCACCGACCCCTACGTCGCCCTGCTCCCGGCCGACCACCCGCTCGCCGACGCGTCCGAGATCACCCTGGCCCAGCTCGAGGGCGACACCTGGATCAGCAACGACCTCCCCCAGGCGATCTGCTCCAAGATCCTCGCGGCATCGTGCGAGGCGGCCGGCTTCCGCCCACGGTTCGCGGTGCAGGCGCAGGACCACTACACGGCGATCGCCTTCGTGCGCGCCGGCGTGGGCATCACCGTCATCCCTGGGCTGGCCGGGCACGTCCCACCCTCCGACCCGCACATCAGGGTCCTGCCGATCGCACCGCCGCAGCCGGTCCGGCACATCGCAGCGGTCGTCCGCGACCCCGGCGGCAACACGGCCGCCAACCGCGCCGTCGAGCTGCTCCTCGACCTTCTCCGCTGACGCGGGCGCCGAGGCGGCTGTCATGAAGGCCAGTGGCTGTCGAGGACTCAGCAGTCACGCGCCCAAACTGCGGTCAGGGGCAGAAGGCAATGCCGTATGCCGCTGGGCCGGCTTCCACGGGGACGTGCAGTCCGCCTCAGGCGAGGACCCGAAGCGCCCCCGGCCGGCAGGTGATCTCGACCGGAAGCACTCCGACCGGGTCGCCGTCCGCGAAGAGCACGAGCGGCTCGTCCGCGTCGATGTGCACGGTGCGGGCCCGGTTCGTGGCGACACCGGGACGGGACAGGTGAGTGCCGGGGAAGCTGTGGAGCAGGATCCGCGCGAACGCCGTCCGGGACACCTCGGCCACGGTGAGCAGGTCGAGGTGCTCGTCGTCGAGCTCGGCGGTGGGACAGATGTGCACTCCCCCGCCGTACCTGCCGGAGTTGCCGACGGCGACATTGAGGCCGGTGAGGGTGCGCTGCTCACCGTCGACCGTGAGGTGGAAGGAGCGGGGACGTGTGGCGAGCAGGGCCCGCAGGCCACCCCACGCGTAGACGAGCGGACCACGCAGCCAGGTGGTCTCGTTCGCGATGGTGTTGGCGACGCTGTCGAAGCCGACACTCGCCACACCCACGAAGTGGCGGTCGCCGACCCGACCGACGTCGACCAGACGCTCTGTCGCGACCGAGAGCGCCTCGGCCGAGCGTCGGGTGTCCTGCGGGACTCCGAGGGCGCGGACGAAGTCGTTGCCGCGACCGCCGGGGAGGGGCGCGACGAGGGCTCCGCTGTCGATGGCACCCGCGGCCACCCTCGAGTGGAGACCGTCCCCGCCGAGGGACACGACGAGGTCCGACGGGTCCGCGGCGGCCGCGACCGACTCGGCGTGGTCGCCGCTCTCGGTGATCACCAGTTCCGGCGATCGGCCCTGGGCGACCAGGATGTCGTGAACCAGCTGGGCCGCCCGCAGGGCCCGGCCACCCCCGGAGACCGGGCTGATCGTGAGGATGGTCCGGCCCGACGCGCCTGCCCTCATGCCTCCGCCCGGGCGGCGTCGCGCACACGGTCGCGCACACGGTCGGGCGCGCTGTCGGGCGCGCTGCCCGGCGGGTCCGGGATGAGCTTGCCGGGGTTGAGGATCCCGGCCGGGTCGAGCTGGTCCTTGACGGCCTGCAAGAGCCCGACGCCGAGTGGACCGATCTCGGCGGCGAGGTACGCCCGATGGTCGGTGCCGACCGCATGGTGGTGGGTGATCGTGCCACCGGCGCCGACGATGGCGTCACAGGCGGCGGTCTTCACCGAGCGCCATTGCGCCAGTGGGTCGGCCGCCTCGGTCGAGATGAACGTGTAGTAGAGCGACGCGCCCGCGGCGTAGACGTGCGAGACGTGGCACATGACGATGGCACGCCGCCCCTCGACCTCGAGCGCGCTCCTGATGGCTGTCGTCACGGCGGCGTGGAGGCTGCGGAGGTTGTCCCACGTCGTGGCCGTCTCCAGGGTCTCGGCGAGCACCCGATGGTCCATCAGCTCGTCGCGCAGATAGGGACCGGAGAAGCGGGTCCGCTCCCAGGCCCGGGCGACCTCGCCGGGGAGCCGACGCCCGCCGCACCGGCTGAGGATGCGACCGGCCACCGCCCGGCGGTGCCGCACCTCCCCCCCGTCCGTGCCCTCCCAGACGAGCACCAACAGGGACGGGGCGGCGGTCCCCCGAAGCGCTGCGTAGCGGAGCAGTCGGCGGCCCGCAGCTCCGGCGAGGGTCAGGTTCACCCGGGTCTCATCCTCGTCCGAGAGCCGGCAGACGTCGGGCATCCCGCCGTGGCCGACGGAGTGGACGAGCGTGCGCAGCGCTTCCGTCGCCGCGTCGAAGGTCGGGAAGAACCATGCTGCGTGCCGCTTCACGGTCGGCAGCGGCGCCACGCGGACGGTCGCCTCCGTGATGACGCCGAGCGTTCCCTCACTGCCGACGACGAGATCGAGCAGCCGCGGTCCCGCGGCCGAGGCGGGTGCCCGGCCGCCGAGGACGAGCTCTCCCCGGGGGGTGACGACGCGCGCTCCGAGGACGATCTCGTCGACCCTGCCGTAGCCCGTGGAGGCCTGGCCGGCCGACCGCGTCGCGACGTAGCCCCCGAACGTCGCCTCCTGGTGGCTCTGGGGGTAGTGACCCAGGGTCAGTCCGTGCGGGTGCAGCGCCTGCTCGATCTCAGGTCCGCGGAGCCCGGCCTCCAGGGTCGCCAAGCGGCTCGTCGGGTCGACGGCCACGACGCGAGTGAGCCGACGGAGGTCCAGGGTGATGACCGCCCGATGGCGCCCGCGGGCACTCACCCCATCCGGCCCGGAGACCTCGGCGCCTGCGCCCACCCCGCCGACGACGCTCGTCCCGCCCCCGAAGGGAACGACCGCCACGCGGTGCTC
Organism: Intrasporangium calvum; assembly: GCF_028446585.1. GTDB lineage: Bacteria > Actinomycetota > Actinomycetes > Actinomycetales > Dermatophilaceae > Intrasporangium > Intrasporangium calvum_A. The sequence continues at coordinate 28,137 of NZ_JAPFQL010000021.1, read as the reverse complement.
CGCACACAGCCGGAGCACCTCGGCCACCTGCGCCGCCGATCCGGGCACGACGACCGCGTCCGGGGCCTGGGAGCCGTCGCCGGTGCGCAGCCGGTGCAGGTCGGGGTAGCTCTTGCCTCCGGCGTGCTCGACCCGCCAGGGGCGATCGGCGTGCACGTGGTCGGGTCCCACGACGTCCGCGAGGGCGGCGAGGACGGGCGAGTCCAGCCTCGACGGCTGCAACTGCACCTCCTCGATGGGAACGGGTGGGTTGACGACGGTGCGGTCCGCGCCGACCTGCCGGACCAGCTCCTCCCAGCCCTGATCGCTGAGCGGGCGCCGCGCGGACGGGTCTCCCCACCCGTGCCACACGGAGCGCCGGATGGACTGCGCGATGAGTTCGTTCACGTGAAACACTGTTACATAGTTTGTTACATCGGTACAGTAGCCGGCATGACCAGTCACGACGACGCCCTGCTTGCCGCGGTCCGCGACGAGGTCCTCGACTACGGGGTCAGGCGAGCCACGGCGACGTCGATCGCCCAGCGCGCAGGAGTCTCTCGCGTCACCGTGCACCGGCGGGGCGGCACGATCAGGCAGCTGGTCCTCGATGCGCTCGTGGCCGAGTTCACCCGGGCGATGGAGGACTGCGCCACCCGGGTCGCCGCGAAACGGCCGCGAGACGGCCGCGAGGCAGTGGTCGAGATGGCCGGGACGCTCGTCGACGCGTTGAGCCAGGCACCCCTCGTCGGGGCGCTTCTCAAGCACGACCCGGACCTGCTGCTCCCCTATCTCGTCGACCGCTGCGGCCGCAGCCAGCTCCTCGCGCTGGACTCGCTCAGCGCCGCTCTGCGTGCCGGCGTCGCCGACGGGTCGATCGTCGCCCCCGACCCCGAACTCACCGCCCGGGTGCTGCTCCAGGCGATGACGCCGTTCGTCGTCGGGATGCGCATCCTCACGGCCGACCACGAGCGGGCAGCCGTGCTCGCAGAGGTGCGCCGGCTGGTGGAGAGCTACCTCGCGCCCCGGTCGCGCCAGGAGTCGCCGGGAGGTGAGCAGCGATGACCGCACCGGCGATCAACCGCCGCACCCGGGCGAGAGCCCTGGAGCGCCTGGCCACCATCCGCTACGACTGCATCGTCATCGGCGGCGGCGTCACCGGTGCCGGCGTCGCGCTCGACGCGGCCTCCCGGGGCCTGCGCACCGCGCTCATCGAGCGCGTCGACCTCGCCGCAGGCACGAGCCGGTGGAGCAGCAAGCTCGTCCACGGCGGGCTCCGTTATCTCGCCAAGGGTGACGTCGGCATTGCCTGGGAGTCGGCCCGCGAGCGCCACGCGCTGATGACGACCATCGCTCCCCACCTCACTCACGCGGCAGCCAACCTCGTCCCGCTCGACGCCTCGACGCCGCCACCCCTTGGGGTGCTCGCCGAGGCAGGCATCCGGCTGGCCGACGGGTTGCGGATCGCCTCGCGCACCTCGCGCCACCTGCTCCCGAGGCCGTCCCGGATCAGTGCGTCCGAGGCGCTGGTGCTGGCTCCAGGGCTCCGACACGATGGACTGCGCGGCGGGATCCTCTACTGGGACGGCCAGCTCGAGGACGATGCCAGGTTGGTCACGGCCATCGCCAGGACGGCCGTGGCGCACGGGGCCGACGTCGTGACGCGGTGCGCCGCAACGGAGCTCACCGACACGGCCGTGACCCTCCGCGACGAGCTGACGGGCGGGTTCCTCACGGCCCACGGCCACGTGGTCAACGCGACGGGGGTGTGGGCCGGCGAGCACGAGCCGTCCGTGCACATCGAGCCGAGTCGGGGCTCGCACATCGTGGTCCGCAGCGAGGCAGTCGGTCGCCCCCGGGCGATCTTCACGGCGCCGGTGCCGGGCCACTTCGGCCGCTTCGTCTTCGCGATGCCGCAGTCCGACGGTCTCGTCATCATCGGCCTCACCGACGAGCCGGCCGGCGACGTGGACGGGGTGGCGCCAGTGGTGCCCGCTGACGACACACGCTTCCTCCTCGACACGATCAACCGGGTCCTCGAGCGCCCGCTCGCGGAGTCGGAGGTCGTCGGGCGGTACGCCGGGCTGCGGCCCCTCGTGAGCCCGGCTGGAGGCGGCCCCACCGCGGACCTCTCCCGCAAGCACCTCCTCGTCGACGAGCCGGGCCGGCCGGTCACCATCACCGGGGGCAAGCTGACGACATACCGTCAGATGGCCGAGGCCACCGTCGATGCCGTATGCCGCCGGGCTCGTTCCGCGGCCACGTGCCGGACCCGCTCCCTCCCCCTCGTCGGCGCCGCGGCACGCGAGGTGCTCTCTCGGGTCGCGGCTCCCGAGCGCCTCGTGCGCCGCTACGGCACCGAGGCGACCGCGGTGGCGGGGCTCGGGCTCGCCCACCCCGAGCTCCTGCGTCCCGTGAGCGAGACCTACCCGACCCTGGGTGCGGAGCTCCTCTTCGGCGTGCTGCGCGAGGGCGCCCTCACGGTCGAGGACCTCGTCGAGAGGCGCACGAGGATCTCGTTCGACGCGCAGGCCCTCGACGACGCCCGAGAGGTCGCCGTCCAGGTCCTTGCTCTGGCGGAGCACGCGCACACCCCCGCCTGAGCTTCCCAGCCGGGTGGACGGGTCGGCGCCGAGCGGGTCCCCGGAGGTACCGTCCGGGCAGGCACCCGAGCCTGCCCCCCGCCCACCGCCCCGGAGGCCTCCGTGAAGGACCCGCGCCACGCGTATCCCCCGCTGGGGGTGGTGGTGCTCGGCATCGTCGTCGTCGCCCTGTCGCTGCGCGGGCCGATCGTGGCCGTCACGCCGGTGCTCCAGCAGGTGAGCGGGGACCTCGGACTGAGCGCGGGCGCCGCCGGCCTGGTCGGCACTCTGCCGGTGCTCGCCTTCGCCGTCGCATCGCCCCTGGCGGCGCTGACGGTCCGGCGGGCCGGCCCCGAGGCGGCGATCCTCCTGACGATGCTCGGCATCCTGGTCAGCCAGCTGGTCCGGGCCATCCCGTCGACCGCGACGCTCTTCGCCGGAACCATCGCCCTGGGCCTGGCCATCACCCTGGGCAACATCGTCGTGCCGGTGGTCATCCGGCGGGACGTCCCGCTCGACCGGGTCGGCTCGGTGACGGGCCTCTACACCGCCGTCCTCAACATCGGCTCGCTCCTCACCGCCCTGGCCACGGCTCCGCTCGCCGAGGTCCTCGGCTGGCCGCTGGCCCTGGCCGCGTGGTCCCTCCTGGCCGCGGCCGGCCTCAGCTTCTGGGGAGTCCGCGTCCGGCGGCAACGCACCGGATCCTCCGGACACCCGGGCGCGGCCGAAGGGCCGAGTGGGCAGGCGCCGGCCGAGGCCACCCCGCCACCACGCAGCGCCACGCGCAACCCGGCCACCTGGCTGCTGTCGGCGGCGTTCGCGTCGCAGTCGTTCAGCTACTACGCCTACACGACCTGGCTGCCCACCTACCTGGTCGACACGACCGGGTCGGCCGTGACCAGCGCGGGTGCGATGGCATCGACCTTCCAGGCCTGGGGCATCGTCGGCGGCTTCCTCGTCCCCGCCCTCTTTCGGCTCGTCGGGCTGCGCTGGACGGCGGGGATCGTCGGGTCCCTGTGGCTGGCCCTCTCGACCGGCCTCATCCTGGCCCCGGCCGCCATCGCCTGGTGGCTCACCCTCGGCGGCATCGCCCAGGCCGGCGGCTTCATCGTCGTCTTCAGCGCCCTCGCCCTCGCCTCCTCGGACGCCCGCGAGATGGGCGGGATGTCGGCCGTCGTGCAGACCCTCGGCTACGTCGTCGCCGCGTCGGCCGGCCCGGTCGTCGGAGCCCTGCGCGAAGCCACCGGAGGGTGGGGCGTCCCCCTGTGGGTGCTGGTGGGGGCGACGGCCTCGTTCACGACCTTCTCGCTCGTCGCCGCCTTCCACGTCCACGGACCCAGCCACCGCCCGCGCTCACGTTGAGCAGGGACCGAGCCCAGCGGCATACGGAACAAGTCGTATGCCGCTGGGCCGGCTTCGCAGGTCACGGCTGGCAGGCGACCTCCTGGAAGTGCCCTGGCGTGCTCGGGTAGGCCGGGCCCGAGCCGTGGCCGTTGATGTCCGCCGTGTAGACGAGCGCCAGCTCGACGAAGGCCGAGGTGCCCGCTGTCGTCACGTCCGTCACGTCGCGGCCCGCCCCCGACGCCCACGCGAGCTGCTGGAGGAAGGCCAGCAGGTCCGGCGACATCTGGCGGATGTCGTTGAAGCCGCCGTAGGCCGCGTTGCAGTGGGTGTAGAGGTTGTAGACGCCGCTCCAGTCGATGAGGCGGTCGCCGGGGTTCGGCCCGTTGGCGGCCACATCGCCCTGCATGACGTCCCGGTCCCAACCGCCATAGAGCCAGTCGGTGCCCTGGTGATGGTTGTTGTCGGCGACGTCGCCGTCGTGCGTGTCGGTCATCTCGAACCACAGGCACGGGTCGTTGGTGACCGGGTTGTTCTTCTTCGTGCCGGTCGTCGTCGGCCAGTCCTGCGAGGTGCACGAGCTGGAGCCGCCGCGCGGCCGGAGGTCGATGACATCCGAGCCGAGGATGTCCTGCTTGGCCGGGTCGGACTCGCCGCGCCCACCGAAGACGTGGTCGACGAAGCGGTCGTTGTCGCCGCGGGACGCCGGGTCGAAGCTGCCGTCCGTGCGGCAGTCGGACGCGGCCGCGTCGAGGGTCGGGTCGCAGCCGCGGCCGCCCCAGAGCACGTCCTCGCCGTCACCGCCGAAGACGTTGTCGCCGCCGCTGTCCCCGTTGGCCACGTCGTCACCGAAGCCGGCGTGGATGCGGTCCGCATCCGGTCCGCCCCGGATCAGGTCGCGTCCGCCCTCGGTCAGGCCGGGGTGCGACATGGCCTCGCCGGTGGAGGCGCCGAGCCACTGGTCGCCGTCGACGTCGTGCAGCAGGTCCACGCGCCGGTCGTAGTCCCCGCGGCGGAAGCCGGCGAAGGTCTCCATCGGCGGGTTCTTCAGGGTGTGGGTGAACTGCTGCGGCTGGTCGCCCTCGCTCAGGTGCTGGTTGACGATGCCGCCACGGTCGCCGAGGATCGCGTCGCGACCCGCATCACCTCTGATCCGGTCGTCACCGAGCTCGCCGTAGAGGTCGTCGTCGCCGTCGCCACCTGAGATGACGTCGTTGCCGTCCTGGCCCCAGATGCCGTCGTTGCCGCCGTCCCCCCAGATCCGGTCGTTGCCGAACGCACCGGTGGTCTCGCACGTGGTGGCAGTGGCGGCCGAGAGGCAGAACCGTGTGCTCGGACCCGGCAGCGCCGGGTCGTGCGTCCGCGACCGCGTGGCATCCGCCGGGACGGCGCCGTCCGGGTAGCGGTCGGTGTAGACCCGCTCCGTCAGCGCGCCCGGGCTGCCCTGCAGCGTGCGCAGGAGCGAGCCGTTGTCGCCGTGTGCCACGTCGTCGGCGCCGTTGCCCTCGATGATGTCGCCACCGTCGCGGTAGTCGGGCGTCGGCGTGCCTCCGACGATGTCGTCCTGGCCGTGCGTCGTGCTCGTGCCGACGAGGACCGCTCCGCTGCTCGGCGTGCCCGGCCACGATGCCACGAGGGCGGTCGCGGGCGTGCCGTGCTCGGACGCCGCGCCGAAGGGCAGGTCGCCGAACAGGCTGTCGGCTCCCCCGTTGCCCTCGACGTAGTCCGCGTGCGCGTCGCCGGTGATGACGTCGTCGCCGTCCTGGCCGAGCAGGACGTCCACACCGTCGCCGCCGGACAACCGGTCGCCGCCGAACCGGGTCGCAGGCGGAGCGGTGAGGTAGCCGCTGCCCACACTCCGGTCCCACGCCTCGATGCGGCGCGGCGCCATGGCGGTGCCGCCCGCGCTGCCCAGCCGGACGGTGACCGAGGAGGGCGCCTCGGCGTCCGCCGGTCGCAGGATGCGCCCGTTGTCGCCCAGGGACACGTCGTCACCGGGGCCGCCGAAGAGCGCGTCCGCGGCGTCACCCTGTCCGGCCGTCGTCTCCGTCGTCTCCGTCGTCTCCGCCGTTCCGCCGGACGGGTCCGAGCTGCCGCCGACGAGGTCGTCGTCGCCCGCGTTGCCCTCGACCCAGTCCGTCCCCGGGCCGCCCTCGGCGTAGTCGTCGGCAGCGTTGCCCATGATCCGGTCGTCTCCGCGCTGGCCGAGGATGACGTCCTCGTCTCCGCCACCGTAGATCTCGTCCGCACCCCAGTTGCCTGCGGTGTTCGTCGGGTCGAGATCGAGCAGCTGCACGGCGTGGTTGGCCGCGAAGCCGCGCATCCGCGTCACCGGGGTCGTCTCGGCATCGATCACCCCGGTCACGAGGATCGCATTGTCCCCCGTGATGAGGTCCGGTCCGGCGTCGCCGAAGAGGACGTCACCGGCGTCGGGGCGGCCGATGCCGGAGCTCGCCACCTGGAAGGAGCCGCCGACGACCTGGTCCTCACCCGCGTCGCCGTGGATGGTGTCGGAGTCGTTGTTGCCCTCGAGGTGGTCGTCGTCGTTGCCGCCGTTGACCTGGTCGTCACCCAGACCGCCGTAGGCCGTGTCGGTGCCGTCGCCGCCGTGGATCACGTCGCCGCGACCAGCCGTGGCCGGTGTGCCGACGAGGTCGAACGGGATGGCCTTCGCGTCGCCCGGGTTGAGTGGGTCGTCGACGGTGCCGTTGTCGCCGATGAGCCGGTCGGCCCCGGTGTCACCGGACAGGATGTCGCCGGCGTCCGGGTCCGCTGCCGGGCCGGTATCGGACCGGCCCGCGTGGCGCGTGCCGCCGTAGACGAGGTCGTCGCCGTCGCCACCGCTCGCGCGGTCGGCACCGTCGTTGCCCTCGATGATGTCCGTGCCGACCTGGCCGTAGAGCTCGTCCTCGTCGTCGTTGCCGAAGACGCGGTCGTGGCCGGCCTCGCCGTAGGCGCGGTCGTTGTCGGAGCCGCCCCACACGCCGTCGTCGCCGTCTCCGCCGAAGAGGACGTCATGGCCCTCCTGGCCACAGACGAAGTCCGCTGAACCGGCCGCGAGGACCCGGTCGCGTGCGCCACCCGCCGAGATGGTGTCGACGCCGGCCCCACCGAGGATGAGGTCGTTGCCGTCGCCCGTGCCGGCCGACGTGCCTTCCGCCACCGGATCGGACGCCACGGGTGAGCCGTCGCGGCACGTCTCGTCCGGGGCGGGCGCCACGCTGACGTCCCTCAGGGTGTCCCCGAAGACCTTCGCGGGCCCGTCGCCGCCGAGGATGTGGTCGTTGCCCTTGCCGCCGACGAGCGTCTTGTCCGACGGCGCGGTGTTCGGCGGGAGGGGCAGGTGCCGGACCGCCCTGAAGTCACCGAAGCTGACGCCCTCGATGACGTCCGGTCCGCGCGGGTTGCCCTTCTCGTCGAGGCCGCGTGCGCCGACCTCGCTGGGTTCGGCGATGACGTAGTCGTTGCCGGGGCCGCCGAAGACCTCGTCGCTGCCGTAGCCGCCGACCAGCGCGTCGGGACCGCTGCCGCCTCGGAGGCGGGCCTTCTCGTTCTTCTTCGAGTGGCTCGTGACGATGTCCTCGGCGTTGCTGCCGTAGACCTCGTCGTTGCCGGTGCCGGTCTCGATGATGTTGGGGACGGCCTTGCCGTCCTTGACCGTCAGGGTGTCGGCCGGCCCCGGGTCGTCGACGCCGAACGTCGTCTCGGTCGAGGCGAAGATGACGTCCTTGGCACTGCCACCAGCGATGCTGTCGCTGCCGAGGTCGCCGATGAGGGTGTTGCCCTTCGACGTGATGGTGCCGCCCTTGCCGTCCGAGCGGTCCGAGGCGACACCGATCTTGTCGTCGCCGGGGCCGCCGTTGGCCCGGTTGGTGCCCAGGCCGACGCTGATGATGTCGATCCCGGTGCCGGTCTGCGCCCCGGTGGTGGGGTCGGTCGCCAGCTTGGTCCAGTCGATGAGCTTGTCGAGACCGACCGTCTCGTCGCCGTGGTTCTCCTTGTCGACGGCGTTGACCGTGACGGTCTGGCTGAGCTCCGGCGTGCCGAGCGTGCCGTCACCCGAGACGAAGTCGTCTCCCTCGCCCGTCGAGATGGCGTCGGCGCCGTCACCACCGGCAACTCGGGCCACCTTGCCCACGACGTCCGCGGTGACGACGCGGTCGTCGCCCTTGCCGCTGTCGACCCAGGACGAGCCGGTGCCCGTCTGGATCTGGTCCGCGTGGTCGGACCCGATGACGATGGCGTCCCTGCTGAAGACCGTGAGGTCCGCTGCCGTCGTCGGGTTGTTCGGCTTCGAGTCCTTCTTGCCGTCCCCGACGAAGCTGACGATGAGCGGTGCCGGGGAGCCGCGCCCGTCGACGACGACGCGCTGCAGGTTCGGGTCGAGGTAGTCACGTCGCTCACCGAGCATCTGCACTGAGAAGCCGTCGAAGTCCGGGTTGGTGCCTGCGTCGTCGCCGGTCTTCTGGGCGAAGTGCAGCTGCGTCACCTTGACGGTGTCCGCCTCGGTGTCCGCCGTGTTGCCCCAAGGAGCGCCGCGGACGCCGTCGGTGCCGAACTTGCCGGCGAAGACGACGAGGGTCGTCCCGACCGTGCCGCCGAGCCGTGGGGGCGGCGGGTCACAGTCCGGTTGCACGGTGAAGTCGAGCAGGGTGATGTCCGCCAGCGTGAACGAGAAGCTCGTGCTGAACGGCGAGAACCCGATGGTGATGTAGACGCGCAGGAAGAGACTGAGCCGTCCCGTGGTCGTGAAGAGACAGATCGGGTTGTTGATCGCTGCCTTGAGGAACTCGCTGACGCGGAACTTCCCGTCGTTGTTCGGGTCGTTCCAGTGGAAGCCGATGGTCAGGTGCAGTCCGCCCTCGATGCCCACCTCGATGATGAGCGCCGTGACGGAGGCGCCCGCCGCGATCTCCCCGTCGAGCCGGACGACGGGGACCGGCTTGCCGCTGCTGTCGGTCGTCTTGAAGTAGAGGCCGTCGAGGATCTTCAGGGCGTCGACCTGGTCCTTGGACTGGGCCGCCTCCACCGCATAGCGGATGCCCGCCGTGTCGAGACCTGCCATGAACCGCAGGGACACGGAGGCCGATCCCGACAGGGTGACCATGACCGGCGGCGGCGCATAGACCGGCCCGAACGACTGACGCCAGGTGAAGCCCAACGTCAGCGGACCGCTGTCGAACTCCACGAGGGCGACGTCGCTGCCCATGAGGACACCGAAGATCGAGGCAGGGCTGTCGAGGATCGGGAAGGTGAAGCCCGACTTGTTGGCGGACCCTTCGCCGCCTCCGGTGCCGAAGACGGTGCCCTGGCCACCCTTGGTGTTGAGCTCGCCCTTGAGGGCGTCTCCGGTCTTGGTGGTGGGGTCCTTGACCACGAGGGAGTCCGCGCTCGTCGGCGAGACGCTCGTCGTCAGGGCCTTGTCACCGGGCACGCTGAAGGCGCCGACGTCGATGAGGCAGCTCGCGCCCTCGCACTTCGGCATGTTGTTCACCAGCGTGACGAGCGCCGTGATCCGCTCGACGAACTCCAGGTCGGGACCGCCGGCAAGGGTGTTGAACGCCTTGGCCAGCGTGATGAGGCTGACGTCCCCGCCTCCGGCCAGCTTGCTCAGGTCGGAGAGCACCGGGATCGGGGCGTAGAGCGTGTCGATCACCGGCTGGATGGGCCCGGTCACCGACTTGATCTTGTTGAGCACCGGTCTCAGCAGTTGCGAGAAGAAGCCTCCGGCGTCGAGCTTGACGTCCTTGAAGTCGATCTTCGGTGCGCCGAGGCTGGCGAGGTCCTTGTTGGTGAAGCCCCACTCGAGGAAGAAGTTCGCCTGGACTCCCGGCAGGACGGACGATGCGCTCGCCTTGACGATCCAGTCGGCCTTGATGGCGGCCGTGAGCTTGATGTCGAAGAGCTTCGCCGGATCGACACTGCCGAAGTCGGCGATGGTCAGCTTGGAGGTCGCTGTCTCGCTGGCGTCGCCCGACTGGACGTCGATCATGAAGGCCCCGGCGAAGAGCGGCACGCTGCCGTTGTTCTTCTTCACCTCGATGTCGAGGAAGGCCAGCTCGGCCTGCATCGTGGGGGGCATGTCGAAGCGTGCCCCGACCTGGAACTCGGGAGCGGCCGCGTCGTGGGTGTAGACGTAGAAGCCCTGGTCCTTGTCGATCGCGGCCTTGAGGTGCAGCTGCAGCCCCAGCCCGTAGGTGATGGCGTCGGCGTCGCCGGCCCGCAGGGCGAGCCCCGGGATGCCGATGTCGAGGGGCAGGGTGTCCCCGTCGCCGAGGCAGCCTGTCCCGGCCTTGCAGCCGAGCGTCGTGTCGACCTCGCCGATGTTGAGGTCGATGGTGATGTTGACGCCCTCGATGTCGGTGGCGACGCACGCCTCGAGGTCCGGCTTGGTGGTCACGTGGTCATAGGCGGCCGGAGCAGTCGGGTCCTTGTCGACGTAGGTCTGGGTCGCACCGTCCGCTGCATTGACGACCTTGACCAGCCCGAAGTCCGTGCCGTTCTGGCGGAGGATCTTGTACTTCGTGGCCCCGGTCACCGAAGGCCAGGTCAGCGTGTTGAAGTGGTCGTTGTCGAGCGCCGTCCACGAGGTGCTTGCCGACCCCTCGGCCGATCGCACCGTGTCGCCGGTGTTGCCCGTGCCGTCGCCCTGGCTGGCGACGATGCGGTAGGTCCACGTCGCGTTGCTCCCGCCGTCATCAGGGGTCGGCGTCACGCTCGGGGCCGCGGCTGGCTCCAGCTTGGCCGAGCACTCGAAGCCGACCTCGACGTTGGTGTTGTCCAGCCCTGCGTCGGCGATCGCCTTGGCGATCTGGGTGTTGAGGTAGTCGCGAGCCTCGGCAGCAGTGGCCGGGATGGACCCCAGCTCCGCCTTGAGCTCGGCCCGCAGCGCAGCGATCTTGTCCGCGCCCTGCTGGAGGTCCTTGCCGACGAAGAGCAGCTTGCCCTCGAAGGTGGCCAGGCGCATGGCCTGCTCCAGCTTCTCGAGGTAGCCGTCGAGGCCCGGCTTGATCTGGGTGAAGTCCGCGACGGCACTGGCCAGGGCGGCGGCCAGGCCATCGGGTGCCTGGAACCGCGGCACCGCGGGATCGCTGGGCAGGACACCGGTGAAGGTGGTGAGGTCGGCGACGTTGCCCGAGTCGGGCAGCCGCAGTCGCGCGGGCGACCCGAGCGACGTCGTCACACCGGCGATGGTGGCGGTGAGGGGGATGCGAGCGCACACCGCGAGCGGCGTGTTGAGGGTCTCGCCGCAGGTGACCTGGGTGGGGTCGTTGCTCGCGTTGAGGGTCGCGCCCAGGTCGCCGAGGAAGGTGCTGAACGAGACCGGCGTGTTGGTCGGGGCACTGTTCTTGGCGAGGTCGAGGCTCACGTTGGCCCGCACCGTGGCGGGGTCGGGGCCGGTGCCCGCCGAGATGGTGAGCGGGCCGAGGGTTCCGCTGGCGGTCCCGTCGAAGCGGGCGTCGGCGAGGACGCTGATCTTCGAGTTGTCGAGGATCTTGAGCGAGCTCGCATCGGTCGCGCCGGGCCCTGCGGCGAGGGGGACGACGACGCCGACGTCGATCGTGCCTTCCACCGCGACCTTGCCGGTCCCCGATGCCGAGGCCGTCACCAACGTGTCGTCACCCAGGTCGAGGCGCACTGGCGACGAGGCGGTGTACGTGCGTTGCCAGTCGAAGTCGAGCACGACGCTCGGCGTCGCCCCGTCGAGGTAGGCGAACTTCAAGCTGTTGGTGCCGAGTCGCTTGTTGAGGAAGGAGACGAGGTCCTGCATGTTCTGCGGCGGGTGCGCCGACATGGCGTCGATGGCGTCGTCGAGCGGCGACCGGAAGGTGTAGGCGGCCCCCGTCGCCGGCTTGTTCGCCCACGGTTTCGACACGGTCAGCGTGCTGCCCCCGTTGGTCGACGTGACCACGGCGACCTGGGTGCCGACGACGACGGAGCGCCCGGCCAGGGTCGTGGGGAAGGTGCGGTTGGTGTCGGTGAGGGTGTCCGCGCCATAGCTGACGCCCGGGCCCTCGCCCGACAGGTCGCGCCGCAGGAGGTCGCGCAGCGACGTACCGGCGCCGGGGATCTCGGTGCTGAAGATCCCGGTGGGGCCACCGGGCTGCGCCTCGGCGAGCTGGGCCGCGAGGGTCTGCAGCGTCTTGAGGACGATGGCGAAGAGCTCCGCCTGGGACCCCGGCTTGAAGTCGAGGGCGAGGATCTTGTCGAGGTCACTGAGGTCGAACTGCGGCCCGTCCGACCCCGAGGACTTGGTCAGGTCGGCCCACGTCGCCTTCGCCGTGAGCTTGGCGCCGCCCGGGAAGAACGCGCCTGCCTCGGGGACCGACACCTTGAGGTCGCCGAAGGCCCGGACGTTGACGGCGACGTCGAGCAGGTCGCCGGCTTGGCTGGGGCCGGTCGGCGTCGCGGTCACCAGGCCCTTGAACAGGTCCCGCAGCCTCAGGTCGTGCTGCGCGTCGCCGGCCTGCTTGAGTCCGATGGTCACCATGTTGCCGGTCGTTGAGCCGGAGCAGTCCGGGGCGGCCGTGCGGTTGCAGACGAGCAGGTCGCCCTCGAGTCGCACCTGGAAGAAGCCGGCGTTGGCCGTCAGGTCGACCTTCGTCTCGATCGGGAAGTCGGCCTTGAGCAGCGGCACACCCGTGCGGATCATCACCCGGTCGGCGCCGAGCGGCAGCGACGTCACCTCGGTCTTGAACGTGCCGGACTCCAGGGTGAACGGGCAGGCCTTCGTGTTGCCCTCGAAGCCGACGCACTCGGCCCCGGTCCTCGGCTTCTGCAGGTCGAGCACCAGGGTCAGGTCGGCGGTGAACGAGGGGGTGACCTTGGCGAAGGTCTGGGCCGCGTTGGCCTTGAGGATGCCCTGTCGTGGACCGTCGGCGGGGCTACCGGCCGGCAGCTTGCTCAGGCCGTCGCCGAAGGTGACGGCGCCGAGCTGGGCCTCTGGCCCGAGGATGACGAACGGCGTGGTGTCGGCCGGCTGCCCGCCGATCCAGTCGGTCGCCAGGGTGAGGGAGGTCGCGGTGTTGGCGGCGACCTCGCCGGCAGACGTGCCGGCCACGACGCGCATGCCGATCCACTGGCCGGGCTCCCAGGCCGTGCCGTCGGAGATGCTGAGGCCGTCGGCCGTGTAGCTGGCCCCGGGCTTCGAGACCTTGGCCGCGCCGGCATCCATGGGCACGGGTGAGGACGGCGCCGCCTTCGTCATGGTCAGGTGGAAGGAGAGCTTGCTCGTCGTGGGGTTCCAGTCGAGGCCGTCGACCGGGATCCCAGCCGCCTTGAGCTTCGTGATGAGGTCCTGGAGGGAGGTGAACTTCGGGTTGCCCACCGTGCTCGCGTCGAAGCCGGGCGGAGCCGGCTGGCTCGGGTCGGGGGCCTGCACGACATTGGCCTTGAGGAAGGCCAGGAGCACCTCGTTGGCCTTGACGGCGTCGGAGACGGTGCCGCGCAGGAACGGCAGGTCGAGGTCACCGACGATCGCCGTGCCTGGCCCCGAGCCGTCGGCGTCGAACTTCGCCTTCTGGATGCCGGTGAGCGCGGTGGCGACTTGGGCGAGCCCGTCGGCGAGGTCGCGCAGGCTCATGTTCTGGAACTTGCCGACGACCGATTCGAGGTTCGGTGCGGAGATGACGGGGGTGCCCGTGGAGATGTTCGGCCAGGCGACGCCGACGGTCGCGGAGAAGGTCGGGAAGGACGATCCCAGCCCGCTGGCGTCCGCGTTGACCGTGAGCGTGCCGCTGACGGATCCCGGCGTTCCGGGGTCGCTCGGTGAGCCGGTCGGGTCGAGGCCCGCGGTGACGAGCCCCTGGAGGGACCCCTCCGCTGCGAGCTCGCCGTCGCCGGTCCCGCTCTCGTCGAAGGCGAGCCGTCCGTCGTTGTTGGGGTCGCTGACCTGGGCGAAGGCGTGTGCCTTGACGACGAAGTCGGTGCTGGTCAGGCTCACGTCGAGGATGCCGAGGGCGGCCTTCGCCGCCGCGGACAGGGTCGCGGAGGCGTCGACGTCCACGCGGGGAGCGTGGAGCGCATCGCTCGCGAGGTGGACGCGGTCGGTGGCCGGCCCGGTCCAGACGGCCGAGAACGTCATGGACGCCTCGACGGCCACGGTGACGCCGGTCGGAGCGGACAGCTCCACCTTGGGCTCGGCCGAGCTGATGGTGAGTGCCTGGTTGCTGACCGTGCGCGTGATCGTGAGGCCCACGTTGACGCGCTTGCCGTCGGCCAGGTCCTCGACGGCCACGTCGAGGGTCGCGTTGCGTCCGGCGGACAGGGCGAAGGTGGCGTCCGCGCCGTCGAGAGCAGCCCAGGTCGTCATCCCGGTGAGCCGGTCGGCGACACCCTTCTGGACGAGGTCGTCGAGGCCCGCCAGCCCGCCCGGACTGGCGCTGACGAACGGAATCGGCTGGCCGAAGGCACCGATGGCGGCCAGCCCCTCCGTCCAGGTGGCGAGGTTCTCGGTCGCGCTGCCGCCGCCGAGGAACGCGACGACGTCGCTGACGCCCGGATCGGGGTCTGCCGCTTGCGCCGGCACCTGCGGTCCCAGCCCCCAGCCGGTGATCAACACCGCCGCTGTCATCGCACCGATGAGACGGTTGACGGACCTGCGCACCATCGCTCGCACCCCCATGAGCGTCCCGCCGGCCCGGTGGAGGTGGGCCGATTCACGGGTCGCGACAACCATTCAAGTTAGCGACGTGCTCAGCGCGTGTCCGACGTTTCGGAGAAAACCACCCGAGCTGTCGTATGCCGCTGGGCTCGCTTCCGGACGAATGCGGTCTTTTCGGGCGGGTGTGCTGGGTCTGAGACCAGCTCGTCCTGGCGGTCGAGCCTGCGCAGGAGGTGCGCCCGGGCCGCCCATCCCTCCAGACCAGACGGAGTGCTCGCGGCCTCGCGTGGCAGGATCGGCGCCATGGCCAAGGAGTTCAGAGTCAGCCGCTCGACCACCGTCGCGGCGCCGCCGGAGCGCATCCTGCCGCTCCTCACCGACCTGCGACAGTGGCAGCGGTGGTCGCCGTGGGAGGGCCTCGACCCCCATCTGGAGCGCACCTACGCCGGGGCTGACTCCGGCGTCGGAGCCGTCTACGGCTGGCGGGGCAACAGCAAAGCGGGCCAGGGGAAGATGGAGATCGTCGAGGCGACGCCGGACCGCGTCGGCGTCGACCTCGTCTTCGCCGCCCCGATGCAGGCCCACAACCGCGTCGACTTCCTGCTCACCCCCGCCGACGGTGGCACGCGGGTCGAGTGGGTCATGACGGGTCCGCAGAACGCCGTCATGCGGCTGATGAGCAAGCTCTACTCGATGGAGAAGATGATCGGCCCGGACCTCGAGAAGGGGCTGCGGCAGCTCAAGCAGGCAGCCGAGTCCGCGTGAGCAGCGACTCCGGCCTGCGGATCCGGCGCGCCACCCGTGCGGACGTGGCTGCCATCGTCGCGCTCTTGGCCGACGACCCCTTGGGCAGTGCCCGCGAGAGCCTCGACGACCTGACCGTCTATGCAGCCGCGTTCGAGAAGGTGGCGGGCGACCCGGGCCAGCACCTCGTCGTCGCCGAGCGAGATGGCGTCGTCGTCGCGACCCTGCAGCTCAGCGTCATCCCGGGCCTGTCCCGCCGCGGGGCGACGCGCTCCATCATCGAGGGCGTGCGCGTCGCGTCGACCGAACGTGGCACCGGTCTGGGCACGGAGCTCGTCAGGTGGGCGGTGGAGGAGTCGCGCCGGCTGGGGGCCGGGCTCGTCCAGCTCACCTCCGACGCCTCCCGCACCGACGCGCACCGCTTCTATGAGCGGCTCGGCTTCGTCGGGTCCCACGTGGGGTTCAAGCTCGTGCTCTGACGCCGGTGCCCATCGAGCGGGGCCGCGCCCTCAGAAGATGCGGACCCGCTCCTCCTCCGGCAGCCACAGTCCGTCGCCGGCCTGCACGTCGAACGCCTCGTGGAACTCCGAGAGGTTGCGGACGGCATTGCCGCGCATGTCCAGGGGCGCGTGCGGGTCGACGGCCAGCAGCCGGATCGCCTCCGCCTCGCGGGCCTTGCCCTTCCAGACCTGGGCCCAGCCCAGGAAGAAGCGCTGCGGTCCACTGAAGCCATCCAGCTCCGGCATGCCGGCCTCCTCGGTGGCGATGCGGTAGGCCCGGTAGCCGATCTGCAGTCCGCCGAGGTCGCCGATGTTCTCCCCGACGGTGAGCGCGCCGTTGACCTTGTGCTTCGGGTCGAGCCCCTCGGGGGTGTAGCTGCTGAACTGCTCGATGAGCCGGTGGGCCAACGCGTCGAAGCGCTCGCGGTCCTCCTCGCTCCACCAGTCACGCAGCGCGCCGGTGCCGTCGTAGCGCGATCCCTGGTCGTCGAAGCCGTGCCCGATCTCGTGTCCGATGACTGCACCGATGGCCCCGTAGTTCACGGCGTCGTCGGCCCCGAGGTCGAAGAAGGGCGGCTGGAGGATGGCTGCGGGGAAGACGATCTCGTTCATCGTCGGCATGTAGTAGGCATTGACCGTCTGCGGCAGCATGAACCACTCGGTCCGGTCGATCGGCTTGCCGAGCTTGGCGAAGTTGCGGTCGACCTCGAACTGCGTCGACCGACAGACGTTCCCGACGAGGTCCGCCGGGTCGATCGGGATCGAGGAGTAGTCCCGCCACACCTCCGGGTAGCCGATCTTGGCGACGAAGCGCTCGAGCTTGTCGAGTGCCTCCTTCCGGGTGTCCTCGCCCATCCACTCGAGGGAGGTGAACGACCGCCGGAACGCCTCGACGAGGTTGGCGACGAGGTGCTGCATCCGCTCCTTGGCGGCCGGCGGGAACCAGCGCTCGGCATACAGCTGCCCGACCGCCTCCCCCAGGGAGTTCTCGACGACGGCGACCCCGCGCTTCCACCGCTCCTGGTTCTCCGGCTGGCCGGAGACCGTGCGCCCGTAGAAGTCGAAGTCCTCGTCCACGATGGCCCGGGGCAGCAGGGCCGCGAAGGTGCTCACCACATGGAAGGTGAGCCAGGCCTGCCAGTCCGCGACGGGCACGTCGCGGAGCAGCTCGCCGAGGCCGGTGACGAAGCTCGGCTGCCGGACGACCACCTTGGGCACCGACCCCTCAGGGGCCTCCATCGCCTGCAACCAGGCGTGCCAAGGGAACCCGGGCGCCAGCTGCTCTGCTTCCTCGAGCGTGTAGGTGTTGTAGGTCTTGACGGCATCCCGGCTCGCGACGGTGTCCCAGTGATGCCCCGCGATGCGCGTCTCGAGGGCGAGGATGCGGGCGGCCTTGTCGGCGGCCTCGGGCACCCCTGCGAGGCCGAGGAGCCGCTCGACGTGGGCCACGTAGGCCGTGCGGATCTCGGCATAGGCCTCGTCCCGGTAGTAGGACTCGTCCGGCAGCCCGAGGCCAGCCTGCTCGAGATAGACGGCGTAGTCCTCGGGCGCGCGCTGGTCCGGGCTGACGTAGAGCGCGAGCAGGCCGGTGACGCCGACGCGGTGCAGCCGACCGAGGCTCGTGGCGAGCGCCTCCGCCGTGTCGATGGCGGCGACCTCGGCGAGGAGTGGCAGCAGCGGCGCCAGGCCGAGCTCCTCGACGCGCTCGGTGTCCATGAAGCTCGTGAAGAGGTCACCCACCTGGCGCTGCGGGGTGCTCGCCGCCGCGGTCGGATCGGCGGCGGCCTCCTCGATGAGGGCGTGCACGCGGGCGGTCGACTGCTCGCGCAGGAGGTCGAAGCTGCCGAAGCGCGCGCGGTCCGCCGGGATCTCGGTCGTGTCGAGCCAGGTCCCGTTGGCGAACCGGAAGAGGTTGTCCTGTGCCCGGACCGAGCGGTCAAGACTGGCAAGGTCGATGCCGGAGCGCGGGGTCACGGGGTCTCCTTGGGGAATGGGCCGGGTCGGTGCCGCGTGGGGGATCGTGCGGGCTTCCCTACCGTATGCCGCTGGGCTGGCGGGCGCTCGCGCGCCACCTCCCAGCCCTCCTCCCCCTCAGTCCCTGGCGCGGCCCCGACCGCCCGCGACCAGCCCGATGAGTCCCACGAGGAGCAGGAGACCACCGAAGGAGCCGAAGGCCATGGGTCCCATCATGCGCAGGTCGAGGTCTGCTCCGGCGAGGTTGCTCACGAGCACGTAGCCCGCGACGATGAGGCTGAGCAGGCCCACCATGATCGTCACCGGGAGCGGCCCCCGCCGGACGGTGACGAGCCCCTGGCGCGGCGGCGACCACGCCGGCGCCGGTGACGTGCTCGGTTGCGGCAGGACGGGGCGGGTCTCGACGTCCGTGTCGCCGTCAGGGCGCACCACGTCGTCGGGGACGGGCGTGGTGGGCTCGACCCTGAAGGGGGTGTGGCCGGCGGGCGCCTGCGGCTGCTCGGCGGGGTCGTGCTGGGTCATGGCCGGTCCTGTGATCTCGAGGTGTTGAGTATCGGGCTTGACGATGTGCTGGGTCTCGTCGCGATGGCGATCGGTCATGATCGGTCCCCCGTCCGGATCGTGATCTGCCCGAGGGCGACCTCGGTCTCCACGATGATCTCCTCTGGAGCGTCCGAAGGCCCGTAGGTGAACGTGTCGTCCAGCGCCGTGCCGCCGCGCGTGGTCTGGACGCCCCCGTCGTTGCTGTCCTGGGCGACGATCTCGCCGGCGCGGCTGCGCGCGTGGACCGTGACTCTCACGTCCTCCGGGACGATGAGGTTGAGCTCTCCCATCCCGACGGTGGCGACCACCTTCTCCACGCCCGGCCCGGCGAAGTCGGCGCCGGTCAGGTCGACGTCGAGCCGCCCCAGTCCGATCTGGTAGGCCTGCTCGCCTTGCAGGGTGGTCGGCTGGTAGTGCCGCTCGCCGGCCGAGAAGGGCTGGGTCAGTCCGTGCGGCATCACGGTGGCGAAGAGGGAGGACGCCATCGCGGCCACCGCGAAGGGGGCGAGCCAGCCCGCCCGGCGCCCGGCGATCCCGGAGACGAGGATGCCCAGGCCGAGGACGGTCAGGCCGCCCGCGATCCCGACAGCGACGTGACTGCCCTGCCAGGCCAGCCGGTCGGCGACGGAGTGCAGGAAGACGCCCGCGAGGATCGCGGCGCCGAGGACGAGCAGGCCGCCGGCGAAGCCGATCCCCCTGGTGCGTTCCGCGGGCGGGGTCGGCACGGAGACGGACAGGGGCGCCACGTTCGGCTGGCCGGTGGGAGGCGGCCAGCTCCCGACTCCGGCATTCGCGGCGGCGTTGCCCGTCGACATCGTTCCTGGTGCCACAGGACCCGTCGACGTCGGGGCCGCTGACGAGCCCGAGGGGGCTGGCTGCCCGGTCGATGGGGCGGAAGGGCTCTTGACCGACCTCAACAGGTCACGGCCGGCGTCCGTGTGGGTGAGGAACCACCACGCTCCAGCGACGAGGACCGCAAAACCGAGGAAGCGGATGCCGCCGTTGTCGTTCGTGAACCAGGGCCCGCCGCCGAAGACGATGATCCCCGTGACGATGAGCAGGAAGATCGAGTGTCCCTCACCGTGCTTGATCGCCTGCTCCAGGGGGATGCGGCCACGCTCGTCCGGGAGGAACAGCCAGAGGAGGAAGTAGAGGGACAGGCCGATGCCGAAGACCATGCCGAGGAGGATGAACCCCGCACGGACGACGAGCGGGTCGATGCCGAGCCGGCGAGCGACCCCCGCGGCGACCCCGGCGAACCAGCGGCCGTCGGACGCGCGAGCGATGCCGAGGCGGCGCAGGCTGTCATAGAGGCCGTCGAGGCCTGATGCCTTGCGGTTGGGGTCGGTCTGGTGCTTCATGGCTCAACTCTCACCCCGGACGGCAGGAGCAGCCATGCGGGTCGACCCTGAAGCGACCCTGACGGACCCCTCAAAGGCGCCTCGGATGGTCGCCCACAGGCGCTCCGGTGGGTCAGGATGGACGCGTGACGACGAGTACGCAGCCGACCGAGCCGGTGCACCGCCCTCCGGTGCTGCAGCTCGGCCCGCCGCGGCCCCCTCTCGTCCGGCCGACGACGGGTCGCGTCGTCGGCGGGGTCGCGGCCGGCCTCGCGGTGCACCTCGGTGTGCCGGTCAAGTTCGTCAGGATCGGCTTCCTCGCCGCCTGCCTGCCCTTCGGCGCCGGCCTGGCCGTCTACGTCTTCCTCTGGGCCACGATGCGCGAGGGCATCCTCGACCCGGCGCCGTCCCCCGTCGACCCGGCCCAGACCGCCCAGCCGGCCGGCACCGCGGGGACCACCGGATCCGCCGGATCCGCCGCGCCGACCGCAGCTCCTGGTGAGCGCGCCCCCACGCTGAGGTCCGTCAAGACCTGGCTCCGCAGCGGCAACGAGGCCGTCGTCGTGGCCCTCCTCGGCGTCCTTGCCCTCGCGATCGCGGCCGCTCTCTGGATGGGCAGCGCCGGCATCGGCATCGAGCCGCAGGTGCTCCTGCCGATCGTCGTCATCGCCGTCGGTGCCGTCTTCTTCTGGTCGCAGCTCGACGACGCCGACCCGATCGGCACCCGCCGGCCCATCCAGTGGATCTGGCTCGTCGTCGGCCTCGGCCTGACGACCCTGGGCCTCGTCGGGCTGCTCGTCGGGCAGACCGACATGGGCCAGATCTGGCAGGTCGCCGGCGCGGTGCTGGCCGCTCTGGTCGGGGTCGCGGTGCTGGCCGCCCCGTGGATCCTGCGTCTCTGGAGCAACCTGCGCCAGGAGCAGGCTGCGCGGATCCGCGCGACCGAGCGGGCCGACATCGCCGCCCACCTGCACGACTCGGTCCTGCAGACCCTCGCCCTGATCCAGCGACGTGCCGCCGACCCTGTGGTGGTGGCGCGCCTCGCCCGGGCGCAGGAGCGCCAGCTGCGGTCCTACCTCTACGACGAGGACGCGCGGGCCGGCACCCTCGGCGCCGCTCTCACCGCCGCGCTCGACGAGATCGAGGACCTGCACGGCGTGCCGGTGGAGCTCGTCGTCACCGGCGACCGGTCGATGGACGAGCACCTCGACGCGCTGGTCAAGGCCGTCCGCGAGGCGGCCTGGAACGCCGTGCGCCACGGTGAGCCGCCCGTGACCGCCTATGTCGAGGTGGGCCCCACGGCGATCGAGGCCTTCGTCCGCGACCACGGCGCCGGCTTCGACCTGGCGGACGTCCCCGACGACCGGGCCGGTGTGCGAGAGTCGATCATCGGGCGCATGGAGCGGCACGGCGGCACGGCGACGATCCGCCGTCGCTCCGGCGGCACCGAGATCGAGCTCTGCCTGCCCGTCGAGACCCCGGCGTCGACCGAGCCGACTCCCCCGACACCATCCCAGCCCGAGGAAGAGAAGGCATGAACCAGCAGCGGACGATCCGCATCGTCCTCGTCGACGACCACCACATGTTCCGCACCGGGGTGCGAGCCGAGCTGACGAGCACAGCCGGCCCAGCGGCATACGGCCTCGACATCGTCGGTGAGGCAGGAGCCGTCGAGTCCGCCACCGAGGTGATCAAGCAGACCCGGCCCGACGTCGTCCTGCTCGACGTCCACATCCCCGGGGGCGACGGGCACGGCGGCGCCGACGTCATCCGGGCATGCGCCGGCGTGCAGACCGAGGCCGGGCAGCCGGTGCGCTTCCTCGCCCTGTCGGTGTCGGATGCCGCCGAGGACGTCATCGCGGTCATCCGCGCGGGGGCCCGCGGCTACGTCACGAAGACCATCAGTGCGAACGACCTGCTCACGGCCATCGGGCGGGTCGCCGAGGGGGACGCCGTCTTCAGCCCGCGCCTCGCCGGCTTCGTCCTCGACGCGTTCGGCGCGGCCGCGGGCGAGGTCGCCGAGATCGACGAGGAGCTCGACCGGCTCTCAGCGCGGGAGCGCGAGGTGATGCGCCTCATCGCCCGCGGCTACCAGTACAAGGAGGTCGCCAAGGAGCTGTTCATCTCGGTCAAGACGGTCGAGACGCACGTCAGCTCGGTGCTGCGCAAGCTCCAGCTCAGCTCCCGGCACGAGCTGACCGCGTGGGCGATGGGCCGCCGGCTCCTCTGACGGCCGAGCCCTCAGGCGAGGACGCGCCGGAGGGCCTCCACCATGATCTCCGGCGCGTCGGTGTGCACCCAGTGCGCCGCCCCCTTGATGGTGAACTGACGGGCCAGCGGGAAGTAGCGCCGCATCGTCTCGGCGTCCTCGCGGTCGATGTAGGGCGAGTCCCCACCGGCCACCCACAGGACCGGGCCCGGATACGGCGCCAACCCGTCGACCGACGAGGGCCAGCCGGCGATCCGCGACTCGTGCCCCAGAGCCGCGTCGGCGGCGATGAGGTCGAGGTTGACCTGCCAACGCCACTGCGACCGCCCGTCGACCCGCTCGGAGCGGAGGTTCTGCAGCAGGAAGGCCTTGACGCCCGGGTCCGACTCGTCGAAACGGGCCTCTGCGTCCGACCGGCTCCCGATCTCGTCGAGCGGCAGCGAGCGCATCTCGTCGATGTAGCCCTGGAAGCGCTCGAGGGAGCCGTAGTCCTTCGGCGCGATGTCGACGACGACGAGGTGGTCGACGAGGTCGGGGTGCTGGAGGGCGAGGACCATCGCCGTCTTGCCGCCCAGCGAGTGGCCGACGACGGTCCACGACTCCCCCGGCGCGACCTCCTGCAACGTCTGCGCGACGGCATCCGCATAGCCCTCGAAGGAGAACTCGTCCGACCACGGCGACCGTCCGTGGTCGGGCAGGTCGACGAGGAGGCAGCGCGCGTCCGTGCCGTCCGGGCCCGCGAGCGCCTTGGCGATCTGGTTCCAGTTGCGGCCCTGCCCGAAGAGTCCGTGCAGGAACGCGATCCTCGGCCCGGCCGTCCCGACCGACAGCGTGTTCAGCATGCCGCCAGCCTAGGAGCCCGCCGGTGCGGGAGGGCAGCGGGACGCGCGAGCGAGCCCAGCGGCATACGGCCCCGGTGGTGACCTCACCATCCCGGGAACGACGCGTGAGACCGATGTAACCGTGCTTTCACACGAGCGCGACGGGGTGCAACACGGCGTTCCTAGCGTGGGCGACACGCAGGTCCCCCGTCCCTGAGGAGTCCCCGTGAGCACCACCACCCTCCGCCCGACGTCGACGTCGACCGCCCCGAGCCGCTTCCGGCAGCTGACCGCGCCGCGGCGCCGCGTCATCCGCGACTGGGACCCCGAGGACACCGCGGCATGGGAGGCCGGCAACGCCCGGATCGCCCGCCGCAACCTCGTCTGGTCGGTCGCCACCGAGCACGTCGGCTTCTCGATCTGGTCGATCTGGTCGGTCATGGTGCTCTTCATGCCGCAGGCGGTCTACGGTTTCACGCCCGCGGACAAGTTCGTGCTCGTCGCCGTGCCGACGCTCGTCGGGGCGATCCTGCGGATCCCCTACACGATGGCCACCGCGTTCTTCGGCGGCCGCAACTGGGCGATCGTCAGCGGCGTCGCCCTGCTGGCCCCGGCGCTCCTCGCCTGGTGGCTGATGGCCAACCCTGGGCAGCCGCTCGGGGTGTTCCTCGCCGTGGCGGCGCTCGCGGGTCTGGGTGGCGGCAACTTCGCCTCCTCGATGACCAACATCAACGCCTTCTACCCGCAGCGGATGAAGGGCTGGGCCCTGGGACTCAACGCCGGCGGCGGTAACATCGGAGTGCCTGCGGTGCAGGTCGTCGGCCTGCTCGTCATCGCCGCCCTCGGCAACCGCAGGCCCGAGATCGTCTGTGCGACCTACCTCGTCCTCCTCGCAGTCGTCAGCGTCGGCGCGGCCCTCTTCATGGACAACCTCGACCACCAGACGGCCAACCCGCGGGCGATGCTCGAAGTGCTGCGACACGCCGACTCCTGGGTCATCTCGCTGCTCTACATCGGGACGTTCGGCTCGTTCATCGGCTTCGGCTTCGCCTTCGGGCAGGTGCTCAACCAGACCTTCCTCGCCGGGATGACCGGCGGCGCCGCGCCGACCCCGGCGCAGTCCGCGTCGGCGAGCCTGTCGGCCGCGCAGATCGCGTTCGTCGGCCCGCTGCTCGGCTCGCTGACCCGGGTCTGGGGTGGGCGGCTCGCGGACCGTCGCGGCGGGGCCGTGGTCACCCTGTGGACGTTCGTCGGGATGGCCGTGGCCGGGCTCCTCGTGACCCTCGCCGCGCGGGCCGACGACGCCACCGCCGGAGCCGCGACGCCCGGGCAGCTCGCCGGGATCGTCGGCGGGTTCGTGCTCCTCTTCGCGCTGTCCGGAGTCGGCAACGGGTCGGTCTACAAGATGATCCCGGTGCTCTTCGAGGCCAGGTCCCAGTCGATCGTCGGCCCCCACGTCGAGCGCGCGGCGTGGTCCCGGGCCATGTCCGGTGCGCTCATCGGGATCGCCGGTGCCATCGGCGCCCTCGGTGGGGTGCTCATCAACCTGGCGCTGCGGGCGTCCTACCAGGGTCCGGCGCAGTCGGCGACGGCGGCTTTCGTCGCGTTCACCGTGTTCTACGTCGTCGCGGCGGTCGTGACGAAGGTGCGCTACCGATGACGTCGACCCCGTCCCGTATGCCGCTGGGCTCGGTCCCAGCCCCACTCTCCCCGTCGAGTGGCCCGTCGAGTGGCCCGTCGAGTGGCCCAGGTGTGCACAGGCCGGGTGTGGAGACCGGGGCCACTCGAGTGAGTGCCCCGTCGAGTGGCCCCGGTGTGCACAGGCCGGGTGTGGAGACCGGGGCCACTCGAGTGGAGACGCACTGTGCCTACTGCGGGCTCCAGTGCGCCATGACGCTCTCCGGCTCGTCCGCGGCAGACCTGACGGTTTCACCCCGCCGCTTCCCCACCAACCGGGGCGGCCTGTGCCAGAAGGGCTGGACGAGCGCCGAGCTGCTGCGTTCCCCCGCCCGGCTCACCGCTCCCCTGGTCCGCCAGGACGGCGTGCTCCGCGAGGCGTCCTGGGACTCCGCCCTCACGGTCGTGGCCGAGGCCATCGCTTCGACGACGGCGGCGCACGGACCGGACGCGGTCGCCCTCTTCGGAGGGGGTGGTTTGACGAACGAGAAGGCCTACCAGCTCGGGAAGTTCGCGCGAGCGGCGGTCGGGACGTCCCAGGTGGACTACAACGGCCGGTGGTGCATGTCGTCGGCGGCCGCTGCGAGCATCAGGTGCTTCGGGATCGACCGAGGCCTGCCGTTCCCGGTGACGGACCTCGGGTCGGCGCACGCCGTGCTGCTGCTCGGAGCCAACCCGGCCGAGACGATGCCGCCGTTCCTCACCCACCTGCACCGGGCCGCCGAGGCCGGTGGGCTCATGGTCGCTGACCCGCGGACGACGCCCACCGCAGCCAAGGCCCTCGACGGTGGTGGCCTGCACCTCCAGCTGCGGCCGGGCACCGACCTGGCGCTCGCCCTGGGGATGGTGCACATCGCCGTCACCGAGGGCCACGCGGACCGGCGCTACATCGCCTCGCGGACCACGGGGTTCGACGAGCTCTGGACGGTCGCGGCGCAGTGGCTGCCGGAGCGGACCGAGCGCGTCACCGGGGTCGCCGCAACGACGCTCCGGGCGGCCGTGGCCAGGCTGGCCCGCGCCCGCGACACCGAGCGCGGGGCCTACGTCCTCAGCGCCCGAGGGTCGGAGCAGCACGCCAGCGGCACCGACACCGTGACGGCCTGCATCGCCCTGGCACTCGTCCTCGGGCTCCCCGGCGTGCGGGGCGCCGGCTTCGGGACGGTCACCGGGCAGGGCAACGGGCAGGGTGGCCGCGAGCACGGGCAGAAGGCCGACCAGCTGCCCGGCTACCGCTCGATCGCCGACCCCGCGGCACGCGAGCACGTCGCCAACGTCTGGGGCGTGCCGGCCGACTCGCTGCCGGGGCCCGGGCGCAGCGCCTTCGAGCTGCTCGACTCGCTCGGCACGCAAGGCGGTCCACGGGTGCTCATGGTTCACGGATCCAACCCGGTCGTGTCCTCGCCGGATGCCCGGCGAGTCGCCGACCGACTCGCCTCCCTCGACCTGCTCGTCGTGTGCGACGTCGTCCTGTCCGAGACCGCCGAGATGGCCGACGTCGTCCTGCCCGTCCTCCAGTGGGCCGAGGAGGAGGGCACCGTGACCAATCTCGAGGGGCGGGTGCTGAGGCGGCGGCGGGCACTCTCCGCGCCGCCCGGGTGCCGGAGCGAGCTGGAGATCTGGTCAGAGCTCGCTCGCCGCATCGGCTCGCCGGTGGCGCTCGCCGACGATCCGCGGGAGGTGTTCGACGAGCTGCGGCAGGCCTCGGCCGGTGGGGTCGCGGACTACTCGGCCGTGACCTGGGACCGGCTCGACGCCGGGGAGGCCCTGCACTGGCCGTGCACCCCCGAACGGCCGGAGGGGACCCCGCGGCTCTTCCTCGACCGGTTCGGCACGCCCGACGGGAGGGCCCGCTTCGTCGCCGTCGACCACGTCGGTCCCGCCGAGCGTGACGACGCCGTGTTCCCGCTCGTCGCGACCACCGGCCGGGTGCTGGCCCACTACCAGTCGGGGGCGCAGACCCGCCGCGTCGACGAGCTCGTCGAGGCGGCCGGGCCGATGTTCGTCGAGGTGCACCCCGACACGGCCGAGGCAGTCGGCGTCGCGGACGGGTCACGTGCGGTCGTCGTCAGTCGCCGCGGCCGCACCGTGGCGCGGGTGCGGGCGCGGGAGGACCTGCGCCCGGACACGGTCTTCCTCCCCTTCCACTGGCCGGGTGACGGGCGGGCCAACAGCCTGACCAACCCGGCCCTCGACCCGACCAGCCGCATGCCCGAGTTCAAGGCCTGCGCCGTCCGCCTGGAGGCCCTCCCATGACCGAGCTCCCCAACGGACGGGCCCCCTCGATGAGGCGGGTCCTCGTCGTCGGCAACGGGATGGCGGGCGCCCGGTTCGCCGAGGAGCTGCGCCAACGGGACCCCGGCGCGGCACGGTTCGCCATCACCGTCGCCGGCGAGGAGCCCCACGCGGCCTACAACCGGGTGCTGCTCTCCTCCGTCGTCGCCGGCAGCCTCACGGCGCGCGAGACCCGGCTCAAGCCGGACGGCTGGTGGAGTGCCCGCCACATCGAGGTCCGCACCGGCAGCGAAGTGACAGCGGTCGACCTCGTGGCGCGCACCGCGACCCTGGGGACCGGGCCCGCCCGGCCGGACCGCGTCCTCCAGTGGGACGAGCTCGTCCTGGCCACGGGCAGCGTCCCCTTCGTCCCACCGATGGAGGGCGACACCGGGCCGGGGTCCGGCGTGGTCGCCTTCCGCACGATCGACGACTGCCGACGAATCGCGGCCCACATCGGCGCGGCCCGCCACGCCGTCGTCATCGGCGGCGGGCTGCTCGGCCTCGAGGCGGCCCGGGGTCTGCTCGGCAAGGGCGTGGACGTGACCGTGGTCCACGCCGCCGCCGTCCCGATGGAGCGGCAGCTCGACGCGGACGGCGGCGCGGTGCTCGCGCGAGTCGTGCGCGAGCTCGGAGCCCGCCTCCTGCTCAGCAGGTGCGTCGTCGCCCGCCACGCGCCCGCGGGTGCCACCCCGACGGTCACGCTCGACGACGGGACGACGCTCCCGGCGGACCTCGTCGTCGTCTCCGCGGGCGTCCGTCCCCGCGTCGACCTCGCCCGCCGGATCGGGCTCGACGTCGATCGGGGCGTCGTCGTCGACGACCGCCTCGCCACGTCCGCCCCGCGGGTGCACGCGATCGGCGAGTGCTCCCAGCACCGCGGCCTCGTCCCCGGGCTGGTCCAGCCCGGCTGGGACCAGGCCCGGGTCCTCGCCGACGTCCTGAGCGGCGCCGATCCCGATGCCTGCTACGAAGGGACGAGCGTCCTGACCCGGCTCAAGGCACCTGA
This sequence comes from Intrasporangium calvum, assembly GCF_028446585.1. GTDB lineage: Bacteria > Actinomycetota > Actinomycetes > Actinomycetales > Dermatophilaceae > Intrasporangium > Intrasporangium calvum_A. The sequence goes on along the minus strand of NZ_JAPFQL010000021.1, from coordinate 544 downwards.
CATCGACCTGACCAGCATGGGCACGATCGAGGTGGGCGTGCACGACCCCGACCACGAGGTCCTCGCCTTCACCGACCCGCAACGGGGCCGCTACGCCAAGCTCGTCCTGGCCGGCGACCGGCTCGTCGGCGCGATCCTGCTCGGGATCGGCGACGCCAGCGGCTCGCTCACCCAGCTCTACGACACCGCGGCGGTCGTCCCGCGGGACCGCCTGGCCCTGATGCTCGGCCGCGCCGTCACGCGAGCATCTGGGCCCGAGCCGGTGAACCTCGCCGAGATGCCGGGCAACACCGTCATCTGCCGCTGCAACACCGTGACCAAGTCCCGCATCGTCGCCGCGCACCGTGACGGCTGCACGACGGTCGACGCCGTGGCCGACTCGACGCGCGCGACGACCGGGTGCGGCAGCTGCACCGCAGCCGTCGCGGGGCTCTGCGCGTGGCTCGACTCCAGCGACCCACCCCAGCACGACCCGCAGGCCCGGCCTGACCCCGTCCCCGCCAGCGCAGAAGGAGCAGCCTGATGTCGACCCCGCCCACCCCCA
>NZ_JAPFQL010000020.1 GCF_028446585.1 Intrasporangium calvum | reverse complement strand
CGTCGGCGCTCCACCTCAAACCGCGGGGACGCTCGGGGCGCGGTCGGTGAGAAGGGCGACAAGGGACTCGAGGTCGCGCGGCGGTTCTCCGGTGCCGCGCGTCCCGAGACGGGACGCCAGCTCGAGGACCCAGGGGCTGCGCAGCCGGGCGCGGGCCAGCAGCTCCGTGTCGCCGAGCAGAGCGTGCGGCTGTCCCTGGTGCACCCGGCCATCATCGACGACGGCGACCTGGGTGGCCCAGGCCAGGGCGAAGTCCACGTCGTGCGTGGACAGCACCACGGTGGTCCCCCACTCCTCGAGGCGCTGGAGGGCCGTCAGCATCTCGTCGACCCCGGTGGCGTCGAGACCGGCGGTCGGCTCGTCCAGCAGCAGGAGACAGGGCCGCATCGCGACGGCTCCCGCGATGGCGACCCGTTTGCGCTGGCCGAAGGACAGCTGGTGGGTCGGACGCTGGGCCATCTCCTGCAGGCCGAGGACGTCCAGAGCCTCGTCGACCCGGGAGCGGACCTCGTCCTCGGCCAGGCGCAGGTTGAGCGGGCCGAAGGAGACATCGCGTGTGACATCGGCGGCGAAGAGCTGATCGTCGGGGTCCTGCAGGACGAGCTGCACCCGCTGACGGTGCGCGATGAGGCCGGCGCGGTTGTGCCGCAGGAGATCCGGTCCAACGTGCACCTCCCCGGCATCCGGCCGCAGCGCCCCGGAGAGCACACGGAGCAAGGTGGTCTTGCCCGATCCGTTGGCGCCGAGGAGCGCGGTCCGGGACCCGGCGTCGACCTTGATGGACACGTCCCGGAGCACGGCCCGGCCGCCGTAGGAGACGGAGACGGCGCGAGCGGTGAGGCTGAGGTGGCCCATGTCACCACCCCCCTGCGACGAGAGAGGTGACGGCGATGACGCCGACCGTCGCGAGGCTCGTTGCCACGAACGGCACGGACGTCCGGCGAGTCGGATCCAGGGAGGGCAGGCTTCCGGAGTACCCGCGGCCGGCCAGTCCCTCCTCGAGGCGCCGGGCCCGGTCCCACGACCGGAGGAGCAGACCGGCGCCGAGTGCCGCAGAGCTGCGGAGGGTCGTGCGGCGGTCCCGGTAGCCGAGGCGGGCCGCCTGCGCCTCGCCCATCTGGAACAGCGTGGCAAAGAGGACGAGCACGAGCCGGTAGACCAGGGCCGCGACGTCGATGCAGGCCTCTGGCACGCGGAGTCGACGGAGGGCTCCGAGCAGGTCCACCATCGGCGTCGTCGCCGCGATGACGAGGACGCCGAGCGTGCCGGCCGTGCCCCGGCCCAGGAGGCTCAGGGCCGTGCGTCGCGTCTCGTCCGTCACCGCCAGAGCCGGCCCCGCCTCCCACTGGAGGCTCACGAGCACCGAGAGTGCGCCGACCACGATGAAGGCGAGCGGTGCGGCGACCACGCGGGCGAGGACGCCGGGCGCCACCCTCGCCGGGCCGAGCAGGACGACAAGTGCCGTGGCCGCGGCGAGGACCGAGCCGGGCCACGCCGGCAGGGAGACGGTGACGGCGAGGAGTCCGCCGGAGAGGAGCAGCTTCTCCCCCACCGCACGGTGTCGCCACGGCGAGGCCCAGGCCGCGTCGTCGAGCGGGAAGCCCGTGGTCATGCCTGCTCTGCCGTCTCGACCGGCTCGCCGGCCACCTGGACGGGTCTGCGGCGTCGCTCGTGCAGCCGGCCCACGAGATAGCCGAGCGCGATCCCGCCGAGGCCGGCCTGGAGCGCGAAGAGCCCGGACTCGACCTGGCTGGACTCCGGCCTGAAGAGCGGCTCGAACCACGCCGCATAGGAGGGGTTGGTCGACTCGACGAGCTCCATGGCCTGCGAGTCGGAGCCCGCGAAGGAGTCCGGCCCCCCGCCGCCGCGCTCCGTGCCGAGGACCAGGGCGACGCCGAAGACGGCGACGATGGCCAGGATGAGCAGGCCGTTGACGGCGCGGCGGCTCATCGGACCGCCTCCGGCGCAGGGGCAGCGGTCGGCAGGACGCCGAGCCGTTCGAGCTCCGGCCTGGCGATGTCGCCGAGGACACGCAGCACGAGGATGGCCAGCAGACCCTCCACGACTGCGAGCGGGACCTGCGTCACCGCGAAGACACCGAGGAACTTGACCAGCGATCCACCGAAGCCCGTGGCCGGGTCCGGGAAGGCGAGGGCGAGCTGGGTCGAGGTGACGGCGTAGGTCGCGAGGTCCGCCAGGGCCACCGCCACGAAGATGGCTGCCGTCCGGTTGAGCCGGCGGAGGCTGCACCAGGCCGCGTAGGCGGCCCACGGTCCGACGATGCCCATCGAGAAGACGTTCGCGCCCAGCGTGGTCAGGCCGCCGTGGGCCAGCAGCAGCGCCTGGAAGAGGAGCACCACGGTCGAGAGGAACGCCATGACGGGCGGGCGGAAGAGGATGGCACCGAGCCCTACGCCGGTCGGGTGGCTCGAGGACCCGGTGATCGAGGGCAGCTTGATCGCCGAGAGCAGGAAGGTGAAAGCTCCGGCGGCTCCGAGCAGCAGTGTCGTCTCGGGGCGTTCGCGCCGCTCCCTGGCGACGGCTCGACCGCCGTGGATGACGAAGGGGGCGGCGGCGAGGGTCCAGGCCGCCGCATGCAGCGGTGGCAGGAAGCCTTCAGCGATGTGCACAGTTCTCTCCTGGATGACGCGTCCACTGGAACAGCCATGCCAGGCTCGTATCTGACTCCCGGTCACGCGAAGCGACCGGTCACAGTGGCGCGACCGTCCCGGACTCTCACCGGATTCCGTGCGCTGGCACAGGTGGGTCCGGCGAGTATGGCACGTCGCCGGGCGACCCCGTCACCCCCGTGGAGGCCGCACTCTCGTCCCGTAGAGGTGCGACTCCGCGAACTCCTCTGCAGCCAGGGCCCAACCCACGATGATGACGGCGGCCTGCCGCAGCTGCGCAGCCTCCACCTGGGCTCCGATGTCGGTCAGGGTCCCCCGGAGGATCTGCTGGTCCGGCTGCTCGGCGTTGGCGACGACGACGACGGGACAGTCCGCGCCGTAGTCGTCGACGAGGGACGCCGCCAGCTCACGCGTGCGCCGGATCGCCAGGTGCAGCACGAGTGTGGCGCGGGATCGGGCGAAGTGCGCCAGCGACTCGGTCTCCGGCATCTTCGTCGAGTCCCGTTGGGCGCGCGTGAGCACGACCGTCTGGGCGACCTCGGGCACCGTCAGCTCCCGGCCGACCAGAGCGGCCGCGGCGGCATACGCGGGGACGCCGGGTGTGACATCCCAGGGCACGCCGGCCCGGTCGAGACGGCGGGTCTGCTCCGCCACGGCCGAGTAGAGGGACGGGTCCCCAGAGCAGAGACGGGCCACGTCCTCGCCACGCTCGTGGGCCGCGACGCAGTGGGCGATGATGTCGTCGAGGTGGAGGTTGGCCGTGTCGACGAGTGTCGCGCCGTCCGGACAGTGCCCGAGCACCTCGTCGCCGATGTAGGTCCCCGCATAGAGACACACCGGGGACTCCGACAGGAGCCGCACGGCGCGCAGTGTCAGCAGGTCGGCGGCGCCCGGCCCCGCACCGATGAAGTGGACGGTCACGAGCCGTCGACCTCCGAGCCGACCTCCGAGCCGACCTCCGAGCCGACCTCCGGTTCCGGGTGCGGCCGCGGCTTGGTCGCGGCCCACTGGGTGACGGTCCGCGACGGCTTCCAGCCGGTGAACGAGCCGATCGGCTCGAGGTCCTCGACGGAGATGCGGCTCACCGTGCCGCCATGGAGGCGGTGCGCGGCGAGCAGCGTCATCTCGGTCTCGACCGTCACCGCGTGGACCACCATCCGGCCGCCGGGCCGGAGCACCGACCAGGCGGACCGGATCACGGCGCCGCTCGCGCCGCCGCCGATGAAGACGGCATCGGGCGCGGGCAGGACCCCGGTGGCGTCCGCGGAGCTGCCCACGACGACCTCGAGGCCCGGCGCCCCGAGCCGGTCCGCGTTGGCGCGGATGCGGGCAGCTCGCTCCGGGTCGCGCTCGACGGCATGCACGCGGTTGCGCGGATGCTGCCTGGCGAACTCGATGCCGATCGAACCCGCCCCCGCCCCGAGGTCCCACATCACGTCGCCGGGCTGTGGGGCGAGGTGGGCGAGCGCGGCGGCGCGCAGGATCCGCTTGGTCAGCTGTCCGTCGTGGTCGAAGGCCGCGTCGTCGAGTCCCGGCGCGGTCGAGCGCGACACCGATCCCGGGTCGGGGAGGCACTCGATGCACATGAGGTGGAGGCGCGGCGCGGCGCCCTCGTCCCAGTCGTCCGCGATGCCCTCGATGCGGGACTGCTTGGGGGTGCCCAGGTCCCCGAGCACCGTGACGCGGCTGGCTCCGTAGCCCTCCTCGGTGAGCACCTCGCACACCCGTGCCGGGGCGTCGTCGCCCGACGTGAGCGTGATGAGTCTGGCCCGCGGGGACAGGTGCCGACGGAGGCTGTCATAACGACGACCGACGAGAGTCACCACGTCGGAGTCCTCTGCGCTCCAACGCATCTCCGCGCGGGCCAGGGCCACCGAGGACACCGCCGGACGAATGGTGACTGCGTCCGGGCCGAGGAGCTCGACGAGCGTGGCCCCCACACCGGAGAGGAGCGGGTCGCCACTCGCGAGCACCGCGACCCGCCGGCCGGCGACCATGGCCAGCGCAGCAGCCAGGTTCGCCTTCAGTGGGGAGGGCCAGGGAATGAGCTCGCGTCCCGGACGCTCCTCCAGCATCGCCAGGTGACGGGGTCCCCCGAGCACGACCTCGGCGTCGTCGAGCACCGCCCGCGACTCGGGTGGCAGCGACACCACACCCTCAGCAGCAACTCCGACGACCTCGATCACGGCGCTGACCCTAGCGCCGAAAGGCGGGCCGGCTACACCCGAGTCCCCGAGTTCTGCCAGACTGCGTCCCGGCGCGAGGAGAGGAATCCGGTGCAAGTCCGGAGCGGTCCCGCCACTGTGAACCATCCCGACGACCGAGTCGGGTGGAAGCCAGGACATCTCCCCGCGCTGGCCGTGCCCGCCGGGCCCGGTCCGGTCAACCACGCGGGCGAGGCACCCGCAGGAGGCTCGTCGTGCAGGTTTACCCCTTCTCCGCCATCGTCGGCTCCGACGACCTGGCCCTCGCGCTCGTCCTGACGGCGGTCTCTCCCGGGGTGGGCGGCGTCCTCGTCCGCGGTGAGAAGGGGACGGCCAAGTCCACCGCGGTCCGAGGCCTGGCCGGCGTGCTCCCCGACCAGTCGGTGGTCGCAGGATGCCGCTTCGGGTGCGACCCGGCCGCCAGCGACCCTGCCTGTCCCGACGGACCCCATGACGCTGCCGCAGAGCCGGCCACGAGACCGGCTCGCCTCGTCGAGCTCCCCGTCGGGGCGACCGAGGACCGCGTCGTCGGGTCCCTCGACCTCAAGCAGGCCCTCGGACGCGGCGTCGCGGCCTTCGAGCCGGGCCTGCTCGCCGCGGCGAACCGCGGCATCCTCTACGTCGACGAGGTCAACCTCCTGCACGACCACCTCGTCGACGTCCTCCTCGACGCGGCCGCCATGGGGCGGTGCACCGTCGAACGCGACGGCGTCTCCGTCTCGCACCAGGCGCGCATCGTCCTCGTCGGCACGATGAACCCCGAGGAGGGCGAGCTGCGGCCCCAGCTGCTGGACCGCTTCGGGCTCGCCGTCGAGGTGTCCGCCCCCCGCGAACCGGCCGCCCGCGCCGAGGTGGTGCGGCGCCGGCTGGCCCATGACGCCGACCCCGAGTCCTTCGTCGCTCGCTTCGCGGCGGACGAGGAAGCCCTGCGGCGTCGCATAGCGGAGGCACGCTCACGCATCGCCCAGGTCGAGCTGCCCGACGCGATGCTCACCCTCATCGCCGAGGTCTGCGCCGCCTTCGAGGTCGACGGCCTGCGCGCCGACATCGTCACGGCGCGAGCTGCCATCGCCCACGCCGCCTGGACCGGACGCACCACGGTCGGCCGGGCCGACGTCCGCGCGGCGGCCAGGCTCGCGCTGCCGCACCGTCGGCGCCGCAACCCGTTCGACGCCCCGGGCCTCGACGAGGACCTCCTCGACCGCATCCTCGGCGACGACCCACCGGACGACCCACCGGACGGCCCCTCCGACGGCCCGGACGACGGCCCCTCCGACGGCCCGGACGACTCAGGGCCCGGCAGGGGTGACGAGACCTCCGGTCGGGACGACGCCACACCGGACGGCTCGGAGCCCGAGGGTGCCGCCCACGGCACCCGGCAGGAACCGTCCTCGGCCGCCGAGGACGCGGCACCCTCCGCGGACCCGCCGCCCACCGAGGGCGCGGCGCCCGCGGAGGACCCGGTCGACGGCCCGCCCGGTCAGCCAGCCGGCGCCTCCCGCACCGCCACGGCCGCCGCGGGGCGTCCGTATCGCGCCCGGGTGCTCACGGCCAAGGGGGTCGGGCGGGGAGACTCCGGTCGGCGCAGCCGTGCCATCACCTCGACGGGACACGCCATCGGCGCCACCGCCGACCACCCGGGCGACATCACGAGCCGGGGCCTCCACCTGCCGGCCACGATCCGCGCAGCGGCCCGTCACCAGCAGCGCCGCGGCCGCACCGACGGCCCGCTCGTGCTCGATGCGGCCGACCTGCGCCGCCCGGTCCGCCAGGGCCGCGAGTCCAACCTCGTCCTCCTCTGCGTGGATGCGAGCGGCTCGATGGCCGCCCGCCGCCGCATGGAAGCGGTCAAGACGGCCGTGCTCTCGCTCCTGCTCGACGCCTATCAGCGGCGCGACAAGGTCGGCCTCGTCACGTTCCGCGGCACCGGGGCCGAGCTCGTCCTGCCACCGACGTCGTCCGTGGACGTCGCCGCTCGACGCCTCGAGGCCCTGGCCCACGGTGGCCGGACGCCGCTCGCCGAAGGCCTGCTCGCGGCCCACGACACCTTGCGCATCGAGCGGATCCGCGACCCGAGGCGCCGGCCGCTCCTCGTCGTCGTCACGGACGGACGCGCCACGGCCGGTCCGGACGCCGTTCGCCGAGCCGGCGCCGTCGCCGCCCGCCTGCGCGACGAGCAGGTCGCCTCCGTCGTCGTCGACTGCGAGACGGGCCGCTTCCGCCTCGGCCTGGCCGCCACGCTCGCGACCAGTCTCGGCGCCGAGCACCTGCCCGTGGAGGAGGTCGCCGCCACCACGATCGCCGACGTCGTCCGCGACCGCGCGTCCCGGCGCACCATCGCCACCCTCCCCCTCGCCCACCCCGCCGGCCCCGAGCCGACCCGCACGAGAGGACTGGTCGCCTGATGCAGGGCCAGCCGACGCATGTTCCCGAGGACGGCCTGACGACCCGCCAGCGCCGCAACCGCCCCCTCGTCATGGTCCACACCGGCGAGGGCAAGGGGAAGTCGACCGCCGCCTTCGGCCTCGCCCTGCGCGGCTGGAACCAGGGCTGGTCGGTCGGGGTCTTCCAGTTCGTCAAGAGTGCGAAGTGGCGGATCGGCGAGCAGACCGCCGTCGAGACGCTGGGCGAGCTGCACCGCGAGACCGGCAAGGGCGGTCCGATGGAGTGGCACAAGATGGGGTCCGGCTGGTCGTGGGCCCGCAAGGAGGGCACCGAGGACGACCACGCGGCCGCAGCGGCCGAGGGCTGGGCCGAGGTGAAGCGACGGATCCAGGCGGAGACCCACCGCCTCTACGTCCTCGACGAGTTCACCTACCCGATGACGTGGGGCTGGGTCGACGTCGACGACGTCGTCCGCACGCTCGCCGAGCGCCCGGGCCAGCAGCACGTCGTCATCACCGGCCGCCGCTGTCCGGAGCCGGTGCTCGAGCTGGCCGACCTGGTGACCCACATGACGAAGGTCAAGCACCCCTTCGACGCCGGCCAGAAGGGCCAGCGCGGGATCGAGTGGTGAGCAGCACGCCGGGCCCCCACCCCCTCCCCCGGTTCGTCGTCGCCGCCCCCGCCTCGGGGCACGGCAAGACGACGGTCGCGACGGGCATCATGGCCGCCCTCCGCCGGGAGGGTCTGGACGTGACGGGCTTCAAGGTCGGCCCCGACTACATCGACCCCGGCTTCCATGCCCTTGCCACCGGCCGCCCGGGCAGGAACCTCGACCCGTTCCTCTGTGGGGAGGACCTGGTCGAGCCGCTCCTGCTCCACGGTGCCCGCGCCAACGGCCCGACGGACGTCGCCGTCATCGAGGGGGTGATGGGTCTCTTCGACGGTCGGATCGGCGCCGACGGCTTCGCGTCCACGGCACACGTCGCCACGCTGACACGCAGCCCGGTCGTCCTGGTGCTCGACATCAGCCACACGTCGAGGACCGCGGGCGCGATCGTGCACGGCCTGACGACCTTCGACCCGGGCACCCGCATCGCCGGCGTGGTCCTCAACAAGGCCGCGTCGGAGCGGCACGTCCGGGAGGTTCGCTCAGCGGTCGAGGCGACGGGCGTCCCCGTGCTCGGCGTCATCCCCCGGGACGCGGGGGTCGAGGCGCCGTCCCGCCACCTCGGCCTCGTCCCCGCCGAGGAGCTCGACGGCTCAGCCGCCCTCGTCGACCACCTGGCGCAGCGGGTCGCCGAGCACGTCGACCTCGCGGCCCTCCTGCGCATCGCGCACACGGCCGCACCCCTCACCGGCAGTCCGTGGGATCCGGCCGCCGCCATCGGTGCCGCGCCGGTCGGTGGCCACCGTCCCGTCGTCGCCGTCGCGGGCGGACGCGCGTTCACCTTCCGCTACGCCGAGACCGAGGAGCTGCTGTATGCCGCTGGGCTCGCTCCCGTGCCCTTCGACCCGTTGCGCTCCGCCTCCCTTCCCGACGGCACCGCCGGGCTCTACCTCGGCGGCGGGTTCCCAGAGGTGCACGCGGCGGACCTGACCGGCAACAGCGCCCTGCGACACTCGATCCGTGAGGCAGTCACGGCCGGCCTGCCGACCGTCGCCGAGTGCGCCGGCCTGCTCTACCTGTGCGCGTCGGTGGACGGCCACCCGATGGTCGGTGCAGTCCCGGGCCGCGCGGCCATGGGTCCTCGCCTCACGCTCGGCTACCGGACGGCCGTTGCCCCCAGCTTGTCGGTCCTCGGCCCTGAGGGCACCCGGGTGACGGGTCACGAGTTCCACCGGACCACGGTCGAGTGGACGGCAGGCGCCGAGCCCGCGTGGCTCCTCGACGGCAGCCCGGACGGCATCACGCTCGACCCGGCCGGCACGGGCGCACCGACCCTGCATGCCTCCTACCTGCACGCGCACTGGGCCGGGCACCCAGCCCTGGCGCGCCGGTTCGCCGACGCGGTCCACGCGTTCGCCGCGAGGACGGCGGCCCGATGACCTCGCCGCCCGAGCCCGACCTGCTCCACCACGGTGACCGGGACGTCCGACCCGGCCTCGTGGACCTGGCGGTCAACGTCCGCCGCAGCGGGCCGCCCCCGTGGCTGGCCGCGGTCATCGCCGAGACCATCGGCGGGTTGGGCGCCTACCCGGACCCGAGCACCGCCCGTGAGGCGATCGCGGCCCGGCACGCTGTCGACCCGTCCTGCGTCCTGCCGACCGCCGGTGGCGCCGAGGCGTTCACGCTGCTCGCCCGGGCCCTTGAGCCGCGTCCGTGCCTGGTGGTGCACCCCCAGTTCACCGAGCCCGAGGTGGCCCTGCGCGCCGCCCGGCACTCCGTGCAGCGTCACCTGCTCCAGCCCGAGGACGGCTTCCGCCTCGACCCGGCCACGGTCGCCTCCGGCCCGGACCTCGTGGTCGTGGGCAACCCGACCAACCCGACGGGTCGCCTGCACCCTGCTGCAGACCTGCTCGCCCTGCGCCGGGACGGACGGGTCCTCGTCGTCGACGAGGCCTTCATGGACGCGGTCCCCGGGGAGACGGAGTCCCTGCTCCGCGAGCGTGACCTTCATGGTGTGCTGGTGCTGAGGTCCTTGACCAAGACGTGGGGACTGGCGGGGCTGCGAGCCGGCTACGTCGTCGGCGATCCCGAGCTCGTCGCCCGTCTCGCGGCCGTCCAGCCGCCGTGGTCCGTCTCGGCTCCCGCCCTGGCGGCGATGGCTGCGTGCAGCTCCCCTGAGGCGGTCGGGTCGGCGGCGGACGAGGCCGGCACCATCACCACGCACCGAGCCGTGCTGGTCGAGCTGCTCACGCAGGCCGGATTCCCGCCGGTCCCGGGATCGGCTGCGCCCTTCGTCCTGGTGGACACCGCGTCCCTCGGTCCGCAGTCGGTCCGCGAGCAGCTCGCGGAGCGCGGGTTCGCCGTGCGCCGTGGCGAGACCTTCCCCGGCCTCGGCCCGACGTGGATCCGCCTCGCCGTCCGGCCCCCCGACGTCAGCACTGCCCTGGCCGAAGCCCTGACCGACCTCCGAAGGAGTCACCGTGTCCCTTGACCTCTCCCTCACCGGCCGGTCGGTCCTGCTGACGGGGATCGCCCACGACGCCGGCGCCACGATCCACGCCCTGCTGCGCGACGGCGCCCACGTCACGGTCACCGCCCCCGCGGACCCCGCCGACCTGCCGACCTCGGTCCGGGACCTCGCCGAGCGCGGACTCATCGAGCTGCGTGCGGAGCCCGAGCCCACGGCATACGACGTCGTCATCCGCGCCGCGCGGGCGACCGTGCCCGCAGAGGGGAGCGGCGCCGGAGAGGTCATTCTCGTCGGCGGCGGGCCGAGCGACGCCGGGCTGATCACCATCCAGGGCCTCGAGGCCCTCCAGCGGGCCGACGTCGTCGTCCACGACCGGCTCGCGCCGCTCGCCGCCCTCGCGCACGCACCCGAGGGGGCCGAGATCATCGACGTCGGCAAGATCCCCCGGGGCGAGTTCACCCCGCAGGAGCGAATCAACGCGATCCTCGTCGAGCAGGCCCAGCGGGGGCGAACCGTGGTGCGGCTCAAGGGCGGCGACAACTTCGTCTTCGGCCGTGGAGGTGAGGAGGCGCAGGCCTGCCGGACGGCCGGCATCCCCGTCACGGTCGTGCCCGGCATCACGTCGAGCGTCGCCGCGCCGGCCCTCGCCGGCATCCCCGTGACGCACCGCGACCTCGTCCAGGGCTTCAGCGTCGTCAGCGGGCACGTCCCGCCCGGCGACCCGCGCAGCACCCTCGACTGGGGCGCCCTCGCTCGGAGCGGCACGACCCTCGTCATCCTCATGGGCGTCGCGACGCTGCCGGCGGTCGCGACCGAGCTGATCGCCCAGGGGCTCGCCGCCGACACCCCCGCCGCCGTCGTGGCGGACGCCGGCATGGCGAGCATGCGCACGGTGCGCGCACCCCTCGACGCCATCGCCGAGACGGCCGCGCGGGAGGGCATCGGCGCCCCGGCCGTCGTGGTGATCGGAGCCGTCGCCGCCCTCGACGTCCTCGCGTGACGGCGCAGCCGAGGCGCTCAGCCGAGCGAGCGCACCCACTCGAGCGCTGCGTCGGGCTCCCCCACGACGGGCACCCCCACCGGCAGTGCCGGCCGGCGCACCACGACGACCGGAACGCCGAGCTCGGCGGCAGCGTCGAGCTTGGCCTCCGTGAGCGCGCCGCCGGAGTCCTTCGTCAGCAGCACGTCGATCCGGCGGTCGGTCAGCAGAGCCAGCTCAGCGGCATACGTGTAGGGGCCCCGCGCCCGGAGGACCTCCCACGACGGCGGAACGGGCCACTCGGGAGGGTCGACGACCCGGGCGAGGACGTAGCGGTCGCTCCACCCCGCGAAGGCCTCGAGCTGCTGGCGCCCCGTCGTGAGGAAGGGCCGCTGCCCCAGCTGCTCCGCGACCGGACGCGCCGACTCGACGTCGTCGACCCAGTGGAACCGCCCAGCGAGCCAGTGCCGCTCCCAGCCGGGGCGTTGCAGACGCAGCAGCGGCAGCCCGACCGACGCGCAGGCGGCGGCCGCGTTGGCCGAGATCCGGGCAGCGAACGGGTGGGTCGCGTCCACGACGGCGGCCACGCCCTCGTCCTGCAGGTGCGCCACGAGCCCGTCCACCCCACCGAAGCCGCCGGTGCGCACCCTGCCCACGGGCAGCGCCGGGCGGCTCACCCGACCGGCAAGGCTCGACACGACGTCGTGGTCCTCGCTGACGAGCAGCGCCGCGAGTGCGCGGGCCTCGCCCGTGCCGCCGAGAAGGAGGATCCGCATGGCGGGCAGTCAATCAGGTAGGCGGCCATGACCGCGTCCATGACCACATCCATGACCACATCGGGGGTCCTCGTCGCGGGCACGTCCTCCGACGCAGGCAAGTCCGTCGTCGTCGCGGGCCTGTGCCGAGCGCTGGTCCGCCGCGGGATCCGGGTGGCGCCGTTCAAGGCCCAGAACATGTCGAACAACTCGATGGTCTGCGCGGACGGCGGGGAGATCGGCCGGGCGCAGTACCTCCAGGCCCAGGCCGCGCGGGTCGAGCCGACGACCGCGATGAACCCCGTGCTGCTCAAGCCCGGCACGGATCGCCGCTCCTTCATCGTCGTCCGTGGGCAGCCGGCGGGGACCCTCGAAGCCGGCCAGTATGCCGCTGGGCGGGCTCACCTGCGTGACGCTGCCTTCGCCGCCTACCGGGAGCTCGCAGGCGACTACGAGCTCGTCGTGTGCGAGGGGGCCGGCTCGCCGGCCGAGATCAACCTGCGCACCGGCGACTACGTCAACCTCGGGCTGGCCCGAGAGTTCGGCCTGCCCGTCGTCGTCGTCGGCGACATCGACCGCGGTGGCATCCTCGCGTCGCTCTACGGGACGTGGGCGCTGCTCGACGACGAGGATCGCGCGCTGCTCAAGTCCTTCGTCATCAACAAGTTCCGTGGCGACGTGTCCGTCCTCGAACCGGGACTGGAGGAGATCACCCGCCGCACGGGAGTCCCCTTCCACGGTGTCATCCCATGGCTGCTCGACGTGTGGCTCGACAGCGAGGACACGCTTCAAGTCGGCCACTGGCGGGCGTCGACGGCGCTCTCGGCCACGGCCCGCGACCGGCTGCGGGTCGCTGTCGTGCGCCTGCCGCGGATCTCCAACGCGACCGACGTCGACGCGCTCGCCGCCGAGCCCGGGGTGGACGTCCTGGTGACCGTCGACCCGGCCGTCTGCGATGCCGCTGACGTGCTCGTCCTGCCCGGGTCCCGTTCCACGGCGGACGACCTCGCGTGGCTGCGCGAGGTGGGGCTGGCCGACGTCGTCACGCGCCGGGCTGCTGCCGGGCGCCCCGTCCTCGGCATCTGCGGCGGCTACCAGATGCTCGCCGAGGAGATCGAGGACGACGTCGAGGGGCAGGTCGGGGTCGTGCCCGGACTGGGGCTGCTCCCGACGCGGGTCGAGTTCGGTGCCGCGAAGGTCCTGGCCCGGCCGTGCGGCACGTGGCGGGGTCACGCAGTTGAAGGCGCCTACGAGATCCACCACGGCATCGCCCACCCCAGCGCTGGCCCGGCCGCACCTGCGGCGGAGCGCTTCCTCGACGGCTGGAGGGCAGGCCAGGTGTGGGGGACGATGTGGCACGGCGCCTTCGAGAGCGACGACTTCCGCCGCGCCTGGCTCGGTGAGGTGGCCCGTGCTGCCGGGTCGCTCTGGCAGCCGGAGCCCGGGGCACCGAGCTTCATCGACCGGCGCGAACGCATGCTCGAGACGCTGGCCGACGCCCTCGAGGAGCACGTCGACATCGACGCGATCCTCGCCCTGACCCGGGTCGGAGGCCCTTCGTGATCAAGCAGATCCGCATCATCGGCATCGGGATGGGCGATCCCCGACACCTCACCGGCGAGGCCGTCGAGGCGCTGCGCACCGTCGACGTCTTCCTCGTCGCCGACAAGGGCAAGCGGTCCGCCGACCTCGTCGCCGCCCGGCAGGCGATCTGTGCGGCCGCCATTCCCACCGAACGGTCCTACCGGTTCGTCGAGGTCACCGACCCGCAACGGGGGCCGGACGCGGAACGGAGCCCAGCGGCATACGGCCAAGGCGTGCGCGACTGGCACGCAGCGCGCGTGGACGCCTACGCCGACGTCATCGCCGGCCTCGCGCCGCACGAGGAGACCGTCGGCTTCCTCGTGTGGGGCGACCCGGCGTTCTACGACTCGACGATCCGCATCGTCGACGCCCTGCGTGACCGGATCGACGTCGATCACGACGTCGTCCCCGGGATCAGCGCGCCGCAGCTGCTCGCGGCCCGCCATCGCGTGCCGCTCAACCGGATCGGCGCCTCCATCCATGTGACCACCGGCCGGCGGCTCGTCGAGGAGTACGACCCGTCACTCGGCGACGTCGTCGTCATGCTCGACGGCCACCTCGCCTGCCGCGGGCTCGCCGATCGGTATCCAGAGGTGGAGCTGCTCTGGGGCGCCTACCTGGGGTCACCGGACGAGCTGCTCGTGCGGGGGCCGCTCGCGACGGTCATCGACGAGGTTGCTCGCGTGCGTGCGGCAGCGCGCGAGCAACACGGGTGGGTGATGGACACCTACCTGCTGCGCCAGCCCGGCTGAGCGCGCCTCAGCCCTCGAGGTCGCCCTCGACGTCGAGGTAGACCTGCTGCAGCTCGGCGAGCAGCTCCGGGTCCGGCTCCTCCCACAGGCCGCGGTCGAC
Organism: Intrasporangium calvum; assembly: GCF_028446585.1. Classification (GTDB taxonomy): domain Bacteria; phylum Actinomycetota; class Actinomycetes; order Actinomycetales; family Dermatophilaceae; genus Intrasporangium; species Intrasporangium calvum_A. The sequence continues at coordinate 52,362 of NZ_JAPFQL010000020.1, read as the reverse complement.
GGCCTCGTGGAGGCGCTCGACCATGCCGTGCAGCGCCCACGGGTTCGCGTGCCGGAGGAAGTCCTGGTTCTCCTTGTCAGTGACGTAGGTGCGGGCGAGCTGGTCGTACATCCCGTCGTGCACGACACCGGCAGTCGCGTCGAACCCGAAGAGGTAGTCGACCGTCGCGGCGAGCTCGAAGGCGCCCTTGTAGCCGTGCCGGCGCATCGCCGCGATCCAGCGCGGGTTGACGACGCGGGCCCGGAAGACGCGGGCCGTCTCCTCGGCGAGGGTGCGGGTGCGGACGGCGTCGGGCTTCGTCGAGTCGCCGACGTAGGCCCGCGGCGCCGTCCCGGTCAGGGCGCGGACCGTCGCCACCATGCCGCCGTGGTACTGGAAGTAGTCGTCGCTGTCGGCGATGTCGTGCTCGCTCGCGTCGACGTTCTTGGCGGCCACGTCGATGCGCCGGTAGGTGCGCTCCATGTCGCCACGAGCCGGTATGCCGTCCAGCTCCCTCCCGTAGGCAAAGCCGCCCCACGTCGCGTAGACCTCCGCGAGGTCCTGGTCGTCGCGCCAGTTGCCCGACTCGATGAGGGGCAGGATGCCCGCGCCGTAGGAGCCGGGCTTGGAGCCGAAGATCCGTGTGGTGGCGCGGCGCTCGTCGCCGTGCTCGGCCAGGTCGGCCTGCGCGTGGGCGCGGACGAAGTTGTCGTCGTCGCTCTCCTCGAGGGCGGCGACGAGGCGGAAGGCGTCGTCGAGCAGGTCGATGACGTGGGGGAAGGCGTCGCGGAAGAACCCGGAGATCCGGACCGCGACGTCGATCCGGGGGTGGCCGAGCTCGTCCAGCGGGATCGGGTCGAGGCCGACGACGCGGCGAGACATCTCGTCCCACCGCGGCCGGACGCCGATCAGGGCGAGGACCTCGGCGATGTCGTCGCCGGAGGTGCGCATCGCCGATGTCCCCCAGACCGACAGGCCCACGGTGCGCGGCCACTCCCCCGTGTCGGCACGGTGCCGCTCGAGGAGGGAGTCCGCCATGGACTGTCCGGTCTCCCAGGCGAGGCGGGAGGGGATCGCCTTCGGGTCGACGGAGTAGAAGTTGCGGCCCGTCGGCAGGACGTTGACCAGGCCCCGCAACGGGCTGCCGGACGGGCCGGCCGGCACGTAGCCGCCGTCGAGGGCGTGCAGGACCGCGTCGACCTCGCTCGACGTGCCGAGCAGCCGCGGGACGACCTCGTCGCACGCGAAGGCCAGTGAACGGCATACGGCCTCGTGGACCGGCTGCGCCACGTCGGGACCGAGCACGGTGCGCACGACCTCGGGAACGGCGTCGGCCTGCCAGTCCGCGGCCTGGAGGGCCGTGACGAGCGCCGTCGCCTGCGCCTCGAAGCGGTCCGCGGAGTCCCGGTCGGCCGAGGCCTCGTCGTGGCCCAGGGCAGTGCGCAGCCCTGGCACCACGCCGACGGACCCGGCGAAGACCTGGTTGGCGCGCAGGATGGCGAGGACGAGGTTGGCCAGGCCCTCCCCCGCCGGAGCCTGTCCGAGGATGTGGAGGCCGTCCCGGATCTGGACGTCCTTGATCTCGCAGAGCCAGCCGTCGACGTGCATGACGAGCTCGTCGAAGGTGTCGTCGTCGGGCGCGTCGGCGTCGTCGGCGAGACCGAGGTCGCGGTGCATCTCCGCGGCGCGGAGCAGGGCCCAGATCTCGGCGCGCAGGGCCGGCGCCTTGGCCGGGTCCATGACCGAGACGTTGCCGTACTCGTCGAGGAGCTGCTCCAGGCGGGCGATGTCGCCGTAGGACTCGGCGCGCGCCATGGGCGGCACGAGGTGGTCGACGATCGTCGCGTGCGCGCGGCGCTTGGCCTGGCTGCCCTCGCCCGGGTCGTTGACGAGGAACGGGTAGACGAGCGGGAGCGAGCCGATCGTCGCGTCCGGGCCGCAGGCCGCGGAGAGGGCGAGGTTCTTGCCCGGCAGCCACTCGAGGTTGCCGTGCTTGCCGAGGTGGACGACGGCGTGGGCGCCGAAGTCCTGTGCGAGCCAGTCGTAGACGGCGAGGTAGTGGTGCGTCGGCGGCAGGTCCGGGTCGTGGTAGATCGCGATCGGGTTGGCCCCGAAACCCCGCGGGGGCTGGACGATGATGACGACGTTGCCGGCCCGCAGAGAGGCCGCGACGATCTCGCCGTCGGCGTCGAGGTGCCGGTCGACGAAGAGCTCCCCAGGGGCCTGCCCCCAGTGCTCGGTCACTGCGTCGCGCAGCTCGGCGGGGAGGGTCTCGAAGAACTCGCGGTAGCGCGCCGCGGGGATCCGCACCGGCTGGCCGGAGAGCTGCTCCTGCGTGAGCCAGTCCTCGTCCTGCCCGCCCGCCTCGATCAGGGCGTGAATGAGAGCGTTGCCGGCCGTCGTGTCGAGGGACTCCCCCTCGACGGGCTCGAGCGGCCCGGTGCCCGGGATCTCGCCGGGGGCACCGAGTTCGTAGCCCTGCTCGCGCATCGCCCGGAGCAGCCGGATGAGGGAGACGGGGGTGTCGAGGCCGACGGCGTTGCCGATTCGCGAGTGTTTGGTCGGGTAGGCCGAAAGGACGATCGCGATGCGGCGGTCCCGTGCCGGGATGTGGCGCAGGCGCCCGTGGTTGACCGCGAGCGTCGCGAGGCGGCGGCATCGCTCAAGGTCGGGCACGTAGTGCGGCAGGCCGTCCGCGTCGACCTCCTTGTGCGAGAAGGCTGTCGTGATGATCCGGCCGTCGAACTCCGGCACGGCGACCTGCGTCGCCACGTCGAGCGGGCTCATCCCGTCGTCGCTCGCCGCCCACTGCTCCCGGCTCCACGTCAGGGTCAGGCCCTGGAGGATCGGGACATCGAGCTCGGCGAGCGCCGCGACGTCCCAGGACTCGTCGTCGCCTCCTGCGGTGGCGGTCGCGGGGCGGGTGCCCCCTGCCGCGAGGACCGTCGTGACGAGCACGTCGTAGCCGCGGAGGTGCTCCAGGAGGTCGGCCGGGGCGTCCCGCAGCGATGTGACGAAGATCGGGGTGCCGACCCCGCCCGCCTCCGCGACCGCGCCGGCGAGCGCCTCGACATGGGCGACGTTGCCGGCGGCGTGGTGCGCCCGGTAGTAGAGGATCCCCACGCGGGGGGCCGGCTGGGACGGGAGCGAGCCCAGCGGCATACGGGCATCTCCGACGCCCCACAGCGGCTGCTCGGCCGGCGGCTCGAAGACGTCTCCGCTGAGCAGGATCGTGTCGGCGAGGAAGGCGTGGAGGTGGCGCAGGTTGTCCGGGCCGCCCTGCGCGAGGTAGCGGTGCGCCTCGGCCACGATGCCCGGCGCGACGGTGGACAGCTCCATCAACGCGGCGTTCGGCGCCTGCTCGCCACCGAGGACGACGAGCGGTGCCCCGGTGTCACGCACCTGGCGGAACCCGTCGCACAGGTCCTGCGGCCCGCCGAGGATGCGTGCGACGACGATGTCAGCGGCCCGGATCGCGTCGGCGAGCTCCGTGTGCCCGGGCCGGGTCGGGTTGGCCACCACGTAGTCGGCGCCGCTCGCGCGCGCGCTGAGCAGGTCGGTGTCGGAGGTGCTGAGCAGCACGATGCGCGTCATGTGGGCTCCTTCGCCGGGTGTCCACGCCCTGCGGTCGGTCGGATGTGAGGCGTCGCCGGCAGTTCCTGGCTCACGGCCTCCCTCGGAAGGCGCGCTCACAGTGGCGGGACCGTCCCGGACTTGCACCGGGTTCCTGGTCGACGACGCAGGCGCCACCCTAGCGGCGCATTCACCGGACGAGCGCACTGGTCTAGAGATGGGCGACCCGCGCAGCGGGTCCGGCCGTTCGTGGACGGCTACGTCGCACGGGGCAGACCCTTCCTCTGGAGGGCTCGACGGCGAGCCGGTCGGCGCCCGGCAGCGGCTTCGTCGACGTGTGCCAGACGCCGCAGTACGTCTGGGCCCCGTCGGCCGGGGCCTGAGGCGGCCGCGCCGGCCCGTACGATCGGCGCATGCCGCGCCAGGTCCCGTCCCGAGAGCGGCCCGACGCCTGCCCCGGCGTGGCAAGGCCGTTCACCGCTGCCGACGGCACCATCGTCCGGGTCCGGACGGGCGGGCGGCCCGTCCCCGTGACCGCGCTGGCCGGCCTGCTCGACGTGGTGGCACGGCAGCCGGACCCGCACATCCAGCTGACGTCGCGCGGTGCCCTCCAGCTGCGGGGCCTGCCCGACCCCCTGCCCGACGACGTGCGATCGGCGATCGTCGCGACCGGCCTCGTGCCGTCGGCGTCGCACGAGCTGGCCCGCAACATCGTCGCGTCACCCCTGTCCGGGCTCGACGCTGAGGGCTCGTGTGACGTCCGCCCGCTGGTGGCCGACCTGGATGACCGACTGTGCGCGGATCCCCGGCTGGCCGCCCTCCCCGGCCGGTTCCTCTTCGCCGTGGACGACGGGCGGGGGGACGTCGCCGGGCTGGGCTTCGACGTGGCCATCGTGGCCACGAGCGCAGGCTCGGCGCTGGTGCTGGCCGGAGGACCGGACCGAGCGTGGCAGATCCCCCTCGGCCGCGCCATCGAGCTGGCCCTGGACCTCGCCCGCGACTTCCTCGACACCCGCGAGCGGCTCGGGTCGAGCGCCTGGCACGTCCGCGAGCTCGGGGCCGCGATCGGACCGCCGGGGCCCGTGCCGACCACGCTCCCGACAGGCTCAGCGCCGCTGGTCGGCGCGCACGGCGAGCACGCAGTCGTCGGCGTGCCGCTCGGCCTGGTCACCGCTGCCCACCTCGTGACGCTCGCCGAGTTCACCGCGGAGGTGCTCGTCACACCCTGGCGCAGCCTCGTCGTGCCGGGCGGAGCCCGGCGCCTCGGGCGACTCGAGGCGGCGGGTCTCGTCATCGACGAGTCAGACCCCTGGCTCCGCCTCCACGCCTGCACCGGTCTGCCCGGGTGCGCGAAGTCGGCCGTCGACACCCGAGCAGTGGCTCGCGGGTTGGCCGGCCGTATGCCGCTGGGCTCGCTCCCGGTGCACGTGTCCGGCTGCGAGCGCCGCTGTGGCGCGCCCTCAGGTCCCTACGTGGACCTGCTCGCGCCCAGATCGGTCGAACGGGCCATCGACCTTCTCAACCAGGTTTGAATGGGCCCCTCCCACCGTCGCCCGCTGAGCGCCCCACTTCGCCCAGATTGACGCACGCTCCACCGTCCTAAGTCGGGGATGACGACGAAGTGTGGACGCCTTCCCCCGCCTGCCATGACATTGGGGGGTTCGTCCCACAGCGTCACGTCGATGGCACCCTCTACGTTGGTCCCGTCGCCCGGGTGATCCCGTCACCCTCCGCGGTTACGTGCGGTGACAAAGCCCTCTGACGCCCCCGGGAAGAAATGCGGTGAATCCCGACGGCCGGGATGCTCACTGACACGATGAGCTATCCGCGGTCGTCACCGTCCGTGGCCATGGCGTTCAATTTCGCCATCGCAGTGCTGATCTCAGGCGAGACCACCATCCGGTGCGGGCTGGGACGGCGTGAACTGACGCCGCAACGTCGTGATCACGAGCGATGGCCGCCCGCGTCTCGGCGGCCTCGATCGGTGGCAGCCAGCGAATCTTGTCGTCGTTGACCAGGTAGTGCGACCGGCACGGAGCCTGACCATTGCCGACGGAGGGTCGCAGAGTGACAGCGCCGTTGAAGGTGAGCGTCCACCCGCCGCGAGAAAGCGGGGTGACGGTCTTCGCGCCGCAGCCGCACGCACAGAGATGGACTGCGGTCGCGTACTCCATCGAGATGTAGAGACGGCCGTCCTCGAGGTCGCGAGGCACGTACGTCACGAATGTCGGCTCTAGCTTGGGCAACCTCATGCGGCACCGTCGCTGGCCTCGTCCGACGCCCCGGCGGCACGCTCGTACTTGTTGAGGATCTCGTTGGTGTCGATCCGATACGAGCTGTGCAGCTCGCCCTCGCTGTCGGCGTAGAAGCCCAGCCACTTCTTGAAACGGATCACGGCCATAAACGCCGCGGCCATGTTGAGCTCGGCGACTTGGAGGTTCGTGTCGTACTCGGCAGCATCGCCGGCAACGATGGAGATGAGACCACCGCGGACGACGTGCTCATTGGCGTCCGGAAGGGCGGTGGTGACACGGACCTGGCCGGCGATGCCGTCGGCATCCTCGCTGACACCGACGCCGCTGTCAACGAACGCGACACCGGCGGCGACGAGCGCGCTGATGATGACCTGTTTGTCCGGTCCGGAGTCCATGGCCAGAAAGACGAAGTCCGCATCAAGCAGCTCGGCGACGTTCGCGTCAGTCGCGTTGACCGGGTGCGGGTGAATCTGGCGCCGCAATGCTGAGTACGTCGTCGCGTAGTAGTCGACCTTCTTCATCCGCGCGTCCAGCGCACTCAACGCGGCGGCACCCGGTGCACGGAACGCGTTGTGCGTGCTGAAGACATCTCCGTCGTAGAGGTGGATGTTGCAGATCGGGGTCTTGGCGAGGAGGTCGAGGATGTAGGCGCCGGTGCCGCCGAGCCCGACGATCACGACCTTCGCAAGCTCGAGCCGCTTGCTTCGCGCCGTGATACCGGCTCGGCTGGAGAAGGTGTCGAGGTAGACGAACACGCCGTCGCCCTCCTCCGTCGTGAACGGCTTGCCCTGCAACGGCGTCACTGCGGGGTCGATTGCCTGTGCCGGCCCAATCAGGATCGCCGCGTACGTGGTGACCTTCTCGTAGAAGTCGACGTATCCCTCAGGGCGAGGCTTCTGGGAGAACCCGATCGACGGGGTCAGCTCAGGACCGGCCGACCACTTGTAGGTGAGTCCGGGGTTGGCGAACCCGGGCGAGATCTCGCCGCCCTCCTTGCTGCATGGGGCCGCGCCGACGAACGCCATGACGTGGTTGCTCGGCTTGGCGGTCTGCTCCCCAGCGAGATCCAGTGGGCAGAGGAAGGAACCCCACTGGACCGTCTGATTCGCGTCGACGTAGGGGATGTCGTCGATGACGAGATACCCGTTGACGATGCGCACCGTGTAGCCGTCGTTGACGAGGCGCTGGAGGTCGGCGCTGTTACGAACGAGTCGTGAGCCGGACATCGAAGCTCGTCCCCTTCTTCTTGACCTTGACGGACTCGCCGGCCACGAGGGTGCCACTGCCGCCGTGTGGGGCGATCGCGTTCTTGTAGGCGACGGTGAAGATCGCCGCCGGGTCGTGGCCGGGGAACGCGAGAGCGCCCAGGGCCTCGTAGGTGGCGACCTCGTCGTCGAGGTCGTACGGGGTTCCGTTGACGACGACCTCGTAGGTCTTGTCGTGCTTGTCGTTGCCGTAGCTGTCAGGCATATCTACTCCTGGCCTCTCGAGTGGTGACCGCCTGCCGATCATGCAGGTTTGATGGTAGCATAATCAGCATCACCCTATGGATGAAGACCTGAGGACGAGTCGGCGTGTCGACTGGCAGTCTGACCCAAGTGGCACCATGAACCGCCTAGGATCCGACGCATGCGGATCTTCATCTCATGGGTGATGGAATGAGGTCACGTTGCGCGTCGAGTACCACGACGAAGTGCTGCGCCGGCTCGCCGAGGAGCAGGGGTACGCACCCAAGGGGTGGGACCCGGACGTCATCAAGTCGTATCGGAAGAAAGTCCAACTCATCTCAGCCGCTCTCGACGAGCGCGACCTGTACGCCATGCGGGGTCTCCGGATGGAGAAGCTCAAGGGCAACCGACAGGACCAGACGTCGATGCGTCTCAACGATCAGTTCCGTCTGATCCTGACCTTCAAGACCGAGGGCGACCGAGTGGCGGTCCTCCTCGAAGTGGTCGACTACCACAGATAGCAAGAGAGATCGAGATGAACGCTGTACTAGCAGAGGCCTTCCCTGCGGGGGAGTTCCTCGCCGAAGAGCTTGAGGCTCGCGGCTGGACTCAGGCTGAGTTCGCCGCCATCCTCGACCGCCCTGCGCAGTTCGTTTCCGAGATCATCTCCGGCAAGAAGGAGATCACTCGCGAGTCCGCTGCGCAGATCGGCGCCGCGCTTGGGACAAGCGCCGAGATGTGGCTCAGCCTCCAGGACAAGTACTTCCTCTGGAAGCAGAACCAGGACGTCAGGGCCCAGAGCGACCTCGACGACGTACGACGCCGAGCGCGCCTCAACGAGAAGGGCCCCATCGCTGTTCTCAAGAAGGCCGGCGTCCTCGCCGGCAAGTCGCTCGACGACTTAGAAGGCGAGGTGCTTCGGTTCTTCGAACTGAAGTCCCTCGACGAGGAACCCACACTCGCGGCCGCAGCCAAGCGGTCAAACCACGGTGAAGCCCTGTCTTCACTCCAGACATCCTGGCTCTACATGGTTCGCCATGCAGCGCGAGAGAAGGTGCCGACAGGGACGTACTCGCGCAAGGCGCTCGAGGCGATCGGGGCCGCGCTGCCCCGCGTCGCGAGAACCCCCGAGGACTTCGTCGCCCTTCCGGGAACGCTCGGCAAGGTCGGCGTGCGGCTTGTATACGTGCCGGGTCTCCCCGGGGCGAAGATCGACGGCTGCGCCATGCTCGTCGACAAGACGCGCGTTATCGGCCTGTCTGGCCGCGGAAAGCGCCTCGACAAGGTGCTGTTCGCGCTCATTCACGAGATCGCACACCACACCCACGGCCACGTGAAGGAAGACGCGCCCATCGTCGAGACGATCGAGGTCGACGACGACCCTTACGACCACTCCGAAGAGGCAAACCAGGAGCGAGAAGCTAACGACACAGCGGCGCGATGGGTTCTACCGAGAGGTCTGCCGCCGCTTCCAGAACGTCTCAGCGGACCATGGGTTCTCGAAACCGCCGCCGAGGCGGGTGTAGCGCCGATCATGCTTATAGGCCACCTGCAGCATCTCAAGAAGCTTGACTGGCGCACGACCCTCGCAAAGGGCGCCCCGAACGTAGACGACGTCCTGTCCCGCTGGGACTAGTAGTTCAACCTCCTCCGGCGGTTCGGAAATCCCTGCCTTTCGACGCCCGTTTGCACGTAGCTCTCGGCAGGTGCGCCAGTCCCGCCGCTCTGGCCGCCTGCCGCTACCCTCGCTCGACTCTTCGCGTTGCAGATCGGGCGCAGCTTCCCCCAGTACATCCACGCCGATACCCACGACGTGGGCCGCAGTCTGGCACGCCTCCGAGCTGATCGACCAAGCGGTCCGCGGGCCTTGATGGCCTTCTCGCACATCAGCCGATATTGAGGTGCGTCACACGCCGCATGTTGACCGGTACTTGTTTCACCCACACGCCGATGACCGCTCGTCGGCGTCAGCTGCCGCCGTTTGCCCCACGACGGGGTGGAGGGATCTCACGCTAGCGCCCCCTCACGCCGACGCTAGGGGTGTTGCAGTAGATCAGGGTCGGCCTACTTGCCGTTGGCCCAATTTTCGACGGCCTCGATGTTGATGAGCGCCTGCTCGAAGGCCTTGCCGTTGATCGGGATGCGCACGTCGGGCTCGTGCACGTCGACACCGTCCAGGCTGAGCATGAAGTCGCGCTGCGACTTCTTGGCGTTGTTCAGGTCGAGCGAGCTGAGGTAGAGCGACACCGCGTGCTGGCTGCCGGCATAGGTGAACAGAATGTAGCCGCCCTTCAGATTGACCGAGTAGACGCCCCACTTGCGGTCAAGCAGCACCTTGGCGATCTCGCGCGAGCGGGTAGTCGGGTCGTAGCTCTTTTGGCGCTTGAGCATCTCCTCCATCTTCTCGGCCATGTCGGGGTCGAGGGTGGACCAGATCGCGGCGGCGGCGCTGGCAGTGGGGGAGGACGACGCGGAGGCTGAAGCGGTGGTGATGGTCACCTGGCCATCGCTGCCGACGGTCATGGTCCCGCTGAAGCCCTGCGGGATGTGGATGTGCAGGTCGTTGCTCGTCATTGCGTCTCCTAGAAGGTCGTGATGGCGCACTCTCACATTGACGCTAATTGTGCCCCATTGGGGCAGTTGGCGTCAATAACAAGCAATATTGGAGCAACGCCGCTACGGTCCACCCGTCCGCGCCGGACGGTCTCGCTGCACGCGGGGCGCTTCCTCGAGGCAGCGGTCGTGGACGGCCTCACCGTCCTCCCGAGGCGCTGCACGGCATCTGACGGCCGTGGTTCACCGTCCTCACAGGCCGCGGCGTCGCGCTGCTCGGCCCCCGCGTCACACCGCCGCGAATCGGGTGCCCGGCCGCTCGGCCGCTGGGTTGCTCGCCTACTGCGGGGGGACTCCGTACATCGATGCGCTGATTGAGGACCGAAGCCGTAGGGCCGACGAGACGAACCAGTCGACTAACTCCTCGCGCGTCCCGACGTCGGTGACTTGCCCGCCAGAGGGACGGTAGTACCGGATGCGGCTTGCCTTCTTGTTCTCCATGCGCTCCCAGGTCAGCGGGTCGCCGAAAGCGTCCTCCAACTCGTCTCGGCGGGACATGAACTTGTCGAATTCCAGTAGGTTGGCCTGCTTATCGGGGGACCCGAACTCGAGGTCAACGATGGGCCCGTTGAGGGTGAAGGCGAGCGTGTAGCGCGCGACCGATGAGCCGTAAGGCAGCGTGATCCATGAACTGCCACCGGGGGATGACGCCTGGGTCCAGTCGGGAGCGGCCTGCTTGATCCGCTTGAGCACGTCTCGCCAAAAGGACTCGTACAGACCCTTGCGGTCAACGTAGGTGCCGAGGTACTTCTGCCGGACGTCCATCAGCTTTCCCCCGCCGGGCAAGCGCCAGAATGTCCAGCCATTGACGGCTCTGCCGAGGACTTCCTTGCCTGCGCCGGACGGCGTGTCGTAGGTTTTGCCGTCCATCTCGAGCAGCCCGTCGGCCGTCACAGTGGCCGAGCGGCCTTCGTAGTTGCCCTCTCTCGCGATGAGGACGGTGCCGGCCGGAAGATGGCCGCTGGCAACGAGATCTCGGAGCATAACCCAACCGGCAGATTCTTGTTCGCTCCGTTTGACCGGGTCAGGGTTGTGCCCCTCCGGCGCGGGCCACGTCTCAAGCAACGCCGTGGTCATCGAATGGGTTCGCTCGTTGATCCGCTCCTCGTTCCAGTCCTCGCTCTTGCGGGGCGCTCGGGTCATGAGCAGGGTGTCGCTGGCATCGAGCGCTTGCTGCTTGCCCTTGGGGCCGTTCCAAGGGCCGTTGGAAACGGTGGAGTTCAGGGATTGCGTCAGCAGCGTGAGGTTACCGAGTCGGTGCACGTGCGCGTCCCGGTCGATCTGTTCCTGCAGCGTGTCGACGGGCCAGTAATCCTTCCATTTCTGCGGCAGGAGGTGCTCGATCGTCATGGCGCCGCGCTTGACGCGTGACCCGCTTGCCGAGGTTGTCTTGGTGTAACCGCGATGCCAGTCCTCGATCGCCTCGAGGTACGCCCGCAGTCGACCCTTTGGCTGGGTGTAGATCGGCGCTGAGGCCAGTTCGCGCTCCAGCTCTTCATCGCCGGGCCAGTATGTGCCGGGCCGATTGAGACGGACGAGGCTGCCGCGAAGTGCGTTGGCCACCTCATGCGGCTCGACACCCTGCAGGTCAGCAATGAGGCTGGCCACGACACGGCTGTACTCCGACGCAGGCCGACGGAGCACCGAACGGCGCATTAGCCAGCTCTCCACATCACGGAGTGAGGCAGCGGCCACTTCAGCCGGCACGGGATGCTCTACGTCGAACAGGCGCAGCAGCAAGGGCTTGACGGCCTCAAGCTCGGCCGCCTCCGTGCGGTACAAGAAGAGCGCCACGGGACTCAGGTCGCCTTCGGTCTTGCCCGATTCGTGTACCCAGTCCTCGAACAGCTTTGCCTGTCGATGGATGGCGTTCAGCACCTGGGTCATGGGGCGTCCCGACTGCTCGTGCCAAGACTTGAAGCGTGTGAACGTCGAGCGGGTGCTTACCTCTTCACCGGTTTGTGCGACGAGCCAGTGATTCAAAAAGAGGGAGAGGCGTTCGAGCGAGTACCGCCCGATCCGGACCTCTTTCGTCCAGAACGACTTCTCCAGTTCCTGCCAATGCTCGTGGAAAGCGGCTTTGGCGCTCCCGCCCTCACGGACGATCTGCTGAAACACATAGTTCTTCACGAGATCTGCAGCGGTGAGCGGCGTGCCCCGTGCGTTGAGTGTCTCGAAGATCTCCTGCGACGGCTCGTGCTCAGCGAGTGCGATGACGACAATCTGTAGCCCTTGGCTGAGCGTCGAGACAAGCGCCCCGGCCCGCGCGGGATCGACGGGGTCGCCGAGCCACTCGCGGACCTGCTCGGAGAAGTACTGATGCGCCTGCACGATCTTCGACTGAGGGAGTCCGGAGTAGTCGAGAGGCGGCTCTGCGGTCATGACGGCAACGAAGCCGGCCCGGTCCTCGTTCTGGTGCTGGAGCTTCAAGACCGCGGGCTCGTCCAGCGCGAACGCCGGCGGGTTGTGCGTGAGCATGGCGAGCTGCTGTGACAAATGCGGCTGCTCGGCTGCGTCGAGTTCTGCGGCTGCAGCGTCGATGAGGACCTGCAACGTGGTTAGACGTTGTTGTCCGTCGATCAGGCTGTGACTCGCCAGGGAACCCATGCCTGCCGGGCTCGATTGGGTTACCACTGCACCAAGGAAGTGCTGTGTCGACGCCCCTTCAAGGCGGCGCTCCGCAACCCGGCTGATGTCACGCCAGAGTGGCTCCCACTGGGTCTCTGCCGTCCACACGTAACGACGTTGGAAGACGGGGACCATTAGGTGTTGAGGCATGGAGAAGATCTCCAGCGGAGTTTTCACATCGGTCTGCATTTGCGGCGCTCCTCTCGCGGGTCGACACTACCGAGGCTGGCCAGCCGCAGCGGAAAAGTGGTGTAGATGGCTGACTCCGGAGGCCCTGTTCCGGCCATGGCAAGGGGTTTCAACCCGGGCTGATTGTCGAATCTCCGCTGCTCGCGTGTGGGGGAGCTGCCCAAGAAGGACCCCCGCCCGCGGGTGGCGGCTACAAGTGCTCTGGAATGACCTGGGGCACTCCGCCGCGTCTGTACGCGGCCGCCCACAATTTGCGAGCTGAGGGCCGGGTCCTGCCCGACCGCCGTCCTCACGGACGGCCAACGCCGAGGTCCAAGCACATTGGCGTAGACGCGGAGCGGGGCCACGCCAATCCTCGACATCGCTAGGCCTTGTGTCGCGATGTCCAGTCCGCGCACCTTTCTGCCATCCAGTCATCGACAGAGGGACCACACACTGGCTCCGTGTGGTAATTCGCCGGCTGCAGGGTCGCCAACACCCAAGCCCCCGTCGCTTTCAACAGGCTCCCCTGCGCGACTGGTGACGATACGCTTGTCGGTGGAGCGGCTAGTGGTTTCGCGGAGGATTCATGAGCGACGACCTGGTGACACAACTTCTGCCCACACTCACCAGATCCCTGGACGTGGGGTTCAACGTCTTCGACGTCATGCGCCACGGCACCCACGAGAAGCAGATCTCGAACGTGTTCAGATGGCTGTTGGACGCCAATGGGACCCACGGCCTGGGGGAGGCGTTCGCGGACATCTTCATTGCCGAAGTGAACCGAAACCTTGCCGGAGTAGAGCCGCTGGAAGCCGGCGGGTACTGGGTGCGCCAAGAGGTCAACATCGCCGAGGAGAGCGGTGGCGTCGACATCGCCGACCTCGTTCTGGAGAGCAAGTCCGCGACGCTTGTCATCGAGAACTACGGAGCCTCGGATGGCCATGGGCACGGCTATGAGGATTACCTCCAGTACAGCCGGCGCGATGGTCAGCGGGGCGCCGTCGTGATGCTCTGCCACCAGTTGGACCGATCCCGGCTTACGAAGGGCTGGGAGAACGCTGCGATCGTGACCTATCGATCGGTCCTGGACAGTTTGCGTGAGGCAATCGCCGAGGACCGCGAGTACCAGGGCAAGTTCCCGGAAGCCTATTCGCTCATCGACCAGATGCACCGCAAGTTCGTGAAGGGACGAGGGCCGGTGGAGGATCGACAAGTGCTCGACTTTGTCGTTGCCATGTGCGAGACCGGGGAGGCGGCGCGGTACTCCAAAAACAACATCGACCAAGTCACAGAGCAGTTCGCCAGTGACCTGCACGAGCAGGCGCGTGAACGCTTCGGCGAAGGACGGACGCTCCTCCAGCGCGTCAAAGACCGACTCAAGGCGTTCAGTAGCGCAGCACTCAAGCCACAGCTGGATGCCGCCGGGCCGAGCAACCTGGTGGGAAGGGTCGCCGCCAACTATTCCGGCAAGTGGCGCTGGGAGGTCATCCTCCCATTGGAGACTACTGACGGCACAGAGGACGACATTCAACTGATCTTCGGGCCCTCCGCGTGGCACGCGCAGCTCGAGTCCGCCCCCGCCCCCCTCGCTCATCCCGACTACTCGCGGATCTTCATCTGGCGGCACAGCACCAAACAGTTTCGGCAGTCGGCGGTCACCCTGCAAGAAGTGCTCGACGGCCTCAACCATGAGGACACTCGGCTGCGCGACGAGATTCTGGAACTCCTGGACCACGGCCGCTAGCGTCACCACGTCCCTACGCGCGTCACTCCGCCGCCTGCGGACGCGCCCGGAGTAGCCAAAGCAGGTCTAGCGTCGAGGGGTCCAAGGGCCCGGTCGCGTTGGCGGCGAGCGGGGCCAGGGTGCTCTGCGGGGTCGCCGCGTGAGGTGATCTCATGTCCAGTCCGAGCACCCTTCTGCCGTTCCAGCCGGCGACGATGTCGACTGCCCAGCTGGCCGCGGTGTCCTTTCTCGCCCGCTATTCCGGGCATACCCACGACCTGTACGCCTACCAGCTGCGGCAGTGGTTCGCCTGGTGCGAGGGCAACGGGCTCGACCCGCTGGCCGGGGTCCAACGCGCCCACGTCGAGCTCTACATCCGCGGGCTCGGCGAGCGAGGCCTGATGGACTCCACGGTCGTGACGATGATGCACGGGGTGCGCGGCTTCTTCCGGTTCGCCCACGTCGACGGCCTCATCGGCTCCGACCCGGCCGTCTACGCGCGGTTGCCGAAGGTCCACCGCGACGAGTCGCGCACCCAGGGTCTGGACCGGCTCGAGCTGATCCGGTTCCTGCAAGTCGCCCAGACCATCACCGTGCATCACGGCGCGCTGGCCTACCTGCTGGGCATCAACGCGCTGCGCGCCTCTGAAGCAGCGGCGGTGCGCATCGAGGACTACGCAGACACGCTGCGCGGCCACCGCGTGCTGCACCTGGTCGGCAAGGGCAACAAGCCGGCCACCATGCCCATCACCGTCCCGGTGCTGCGCGTCCTGGAGGCCTGCCGCGGCCAGCGGACCAGCGGGCCACTCGTGTTGCGACCGGTCTCCGGCCAGCCGATCGACCGACGCGACGCCTACCGCATGGTCGCCCGGATAGCGAAGGGGGCCGGGATCCCGCGACACATCAGCCCCCATTCCCTGCGGCACGCCGCGATCACCAACGCTCTCGATGCCGGCGTCCCCCTGCGCGACGCGCAGATCCTCGCCCGGCATGCCGACCCGCGCACGACCGAGCACTACGACCGCGCTCGGGGCAACCTCGACCGGCACGGCGTCCACTTCCTGACCGCCTACGTCGCCGGCGTCTGACCGCAGCAGGCCGAGAAGCGCGTCGATTGCGCCCAGGTAGGGCTAGCGACCGCGGCAGCCGCGGCATGGCTTACCAGGCGCGGGGGTGTCAGACAGGTGGATCGGGGGCCTCGGACCCCGACAGGGCCGTGATGGCCTCTTCGAGCTGGGCGATCATCCCAGGCAGATCGTCAATTGCCGTCGCGACCAGCGTCTCGACGTCGATGTCCCATTACCCATGGACGATGCGGTTGCGCAGCCGGGTCGCGGCGCGCCAAGGAATCTGCGGATGTGCGTCCTTCGCTTCTGAGGGCACCTGACTTGCCGCCTCGCCGAGGACCGTGAAGTGCCACAACAGGGCGGAACGTCGCATGGCGTTCGCTTCAACCTGCTCGACGCTTCGATCACCGACCAGGTCCCTGATCGCCACGGCCGCATCGCGCATCTCGCGCAGCAGCAGGAGTTCACGCCGCATAGAGAGGTTGTGCGTCGGCGAGGATCTGCTCGCGAAGGTACTTGTTGATCGACCTGCGCGCGACGAGATCAACCCGACGGCCCAGCAGTTCAGAGAGCTCGTCCTCAAGATCGAACAGCCGAAACCCCAGACGCGCGCCCGGCTTCAGGACATAGAGCAGGTCCACATCGCTGTCGAGCCGATCCTCCCCACGCGCGATCGATCCAAAGAGCTCCAACGACGCGACGCCATAGCGCTCGCACACATCGCGCAGGCGCTCCCTGTCGAGCTCCACGTCCAGCACAGGCCAAGCCTAACGCAGGGACGGCGGTAGGGCCGTGCCTCAGCACCCGTCGAGGCGCCCCAGTCCGCCGCGTAGCGCTCAGGTAGGTCAGGCGCTCTGCAGAGGATGGATCTGGTCGAGGGCGGCGCCGAGATGGTCCTTCTCGACCTCGAGGTCGTAGCGGGTCTGCAGGTTGAGCCAGAACCGGTCGGTGGTGCCGAAGTAGCGGGCCAGCCGCAGCGCGGTGTCGGCGGTGATCCGGCGCTTACCGTGGACGATCTCGTTGATCCGTCGCGGCGGGACACCGATCGAGACGGCGAGGTGGTGCTGGGTGACCTCCAGCGGGATCAGGAAGTCCTCGAGGAGGACCTCCCCCGGGTGGATGGGAGCGATGGTCGCCATGGTGTTCCTCCTTCGGTCAGTGATACTCGACGATCTCGACGTCTGCGGGCCCGGCAGGAGTCCAGGTGAAGCAGATCCGCCACTGCTGGTTGATGCGGATGCTGTGTTGTCCGTCCCGGTCACCCCGCAGTGCTTCGAGCCGGTTGCCGGGCGGGACCCGCAGGTCCTCGAGAGTCTCGGCCGCATCGAGCAGGACGAGCTTGCGCAGTGCGGTCCGCTCGATCCGCGGGTCGAGCTTCTTGGTTCGTTCTCGCGACCACAGCCGTTCGGTTACCGGGTTGCCGAACGACCTGATCACCCTCCAAGCATAACGCGTCGCGTTATGCCTGTCGATCTGACCGTGATGAGCGCGAGGGCTCGCTCGTGGAGGTGGCCCACTTCGCCGCGTGCAGGGCAGCGCTTCAAATGACGTCGACGTGGGGCAAGGTCAACCCGGCCTTGGTCGCAGTTCACAGGCCCGGCAGCGAGCAGGCACAAGGACCTGTTTCGGGTCCAGAACACATTGCTGTGTGCCGCTCCCGAAGACCACGTAGGAAAGGGGAGCTCGGCATGGGTTTTGCGTATCCGCGACGCGTGTTGGTCGTTGGAGAAGGGCCGTCCAGGGGTGGGATCCAGACACGCCCTGCGCGGCGTCCGGCTGCCTACCGCAGCCGCACGGCCCTGTGCGTTCCTTGGGGTCATGGTGGCCCTCACGGCCGCACGGGGCTCACCAGCCGGCGCTGCCGGCCACCCCCTTGAACGGTCCCGCCACCGACGAGGTGATCCAACCGCCGTAGAAACCGCCCGGCTGCGGCACGACCTGCTCCCCGTCCACGAAGCACACGTCCATAGCCGCGGCATACACCGCCACGTGGCCCACCAGCTGGTCGAACCCGGGCGAGGCCGTCGGGTAGTACCAGCCGGCCTTGGACGCCGTCAGACGGCCACCCACCACGTCGAGGTAGCGGGCGACCCCTTTCCACTCACAGAAGGAGGAGCCCGCGGTTTCACGCAGCGCACCGGCGATGAACTCCTCGCGAGGCAAGTAGTAGGTGGGCGGATGACTCGTCTCCAGCACCTGCCACGACTCGGCCGTGTCACACACCAACTCACCGCCCAGGACGACCCGGATAGGCAGGTAGCACCGACGCAGGCGCGGGGGCCGCGGATAGCTCCACACGGACTCCTGCCCGGGTCCCGTCGGGTCAGGTCGAGGGTGACGGACCACGACCACAACAGTAACCCTCCGGCAAGTGGCCGAGTGTTGAGGATCAGGACGCTGACTTCGGGTGGTGTGGAGCCTCTCGACCGAGACGCCGGGTTCGCTGCCCTGCCCGAAGTCGTCCAGATGAAGCACGGGCCGCAGCTCGAGGGGCTCGAGAGCCTGGTCCGCGATGAGTGACCGGAAGGCACTGACGCGGCTGCATCACTACGGCGCCTGTTCGCGTCCGCGCATGGGGCGCCCCAAGCCGTCACATCTTCGTTGCCGAATCCCGTCTGCCTAAACCTGCTCGACCAGGAGCGCCACCCCGGCCCGGTCGACATACGTCATCGTGAGCGCAGCGGTGTCACCGACCCATTTCTCGACACCGCTCGCGGCCAAGCCCGCGGACATCTCGACGTACGAAGTCTCCTTGTCTCGATGACGCTGGAGGTGCTCGAAAAAGGCAGCCCGATCAGTCGTCTCGGCGACCGTCAGCAGCTCATGATGTGGAGCCGAGACCACACGGCCTCCGTCGGCGCTGAAGAACTCTGAGTGACCGTCGACGAGGAACGACTCGAATCTGACGACCCCGAGCTCCGCCAAGCCGCGCAGGTAGTCGGCCAGCGTCTCGGCTCTTCCGAGTCGACCGTGAAGCTCTTCGATCTGGGCCATGGTGAACACGAGAACCAGTCTTCCACGCCCGCCGCTCTTGGGATCCCGCCGTGCAGCCGGATCAGAGGCGACCTGCTCAGATTGCCCTGCGTCATACCGGCTCCATGTCGACCGGCCGGTTTGCTGGACATGCCACGACCGAGCCAAAAGCCGCTTGTCGGGGCGGAGACCGAACGGGAATCATGCCGGAGTGATATCCAAGCCATGGCCGATGCGTGTCGGTTCGCTTCTGCTGCGCGAGGCAGGTGCCGCAGACATCGAGCACCTGCTGGCCTTCCGCAACGACCCTCAGGTCAACCGGTTCATGATCCGTACCAGCGTGGAGCCGGGGACCTTCCGCCAGGAGTGGCAGGCCGTGCTCACGAGCGAGACGGACTTCTCCTGTGTCGCCGAATTGGACGGGAACGTGGCCGCGATGGGGTTCCTTGAGATCGTCGACGGGATGGGGCAGCCCGGGATGCCCAGCCGGACCGAAGGACTGATCGGCTACATCGTTGATCCGGGCTTCGCGGGTAGGGGCGTGGCAAGTGATCTGGCTCGCGGCCTACTCGTGGCTGCGTTCGACCATCTCGGGCTGCGGCGGGTGACGGCGAGCTGCAATGCCGACAACTTCGCCTCGGTACGGGTGCTTGAGAAGGCTGGCATGAGGCGCGAACACCATGGAGTCGAAGACTCCTGGCATGCAGACCTTGGCTGGGTGGACGGGTACCGGTACGCGATCCTGGCGCGCGAGTGGAAGGGATTGCCGAACGCCGGCTAGGGTCTCGTCCCGGTGACCGCGACCTGCGTTGTCGTGCGTGTTTTCGGGGTTGAGGCACGTGCGTCATTACGTCGCCTGAGCACCCAACCCCAGCGAGTGAGAGGCTCAACTCTTCCGCTGCTTCAGCCAAGGGGGCGTCTGGGAGGAAGACTTCGACGTCAGGTGCCATCGTCTGCAGGCGCGGCAGAAGTAGGAACCGGTAGTGTGCTGCATCTGGTGGGCAAGGGCAATAAGCCGGCCACCATGCCCATCACCGTCCAGGTGCTTCGCGTCCTGGAGGCCTGTCGCGGCCAGCGGACCCGCGGGCGACTCATCCTTCGACCGGTCTCGGGCGAACCTATCGACCGCCGCGACGTGTACCGGATGGTCGCCCGGATGGTCGCCCGGATGGCGAAGGCTGCCGGGACCCCCCGGCACATCAGCCCGCACTCGCTGCGGCACGCCGCGATCACCAACGCCCTCGATGCCGGCGTCCCCCTGCGCGACGCGCAGATCCTCGCCCGCCACGCCGACCCGCGAACCATCGAGCACTACGACCGCGCCCGCGGCAACCTCGAGCGCCACGGCGTCCACTTCCTCACGGCGTACGTCGCCGGCGTCTGAACGACCAGGCCCGGCTCGCGTCGACTTCGCCCATACAGGGCGACAGTCATAGAGGTGCGATCCACGGGCCCGAGGACCAAGTGGTCGAAGCCTGCCGCCTTCCGCCCCGAACGCCGTGGCGATCAGTGGTCTCGGTCGCGAGGTCTACATTCTTGAGGCGTCAGTTGCGTCAAGTCACGACACACGTCGTGCCTGACCGTCCGTCATGGACGCACATGAACGTCACTCACCTTCACAACACCCGCTGCCGTCATCTCGCACTCGGCGCTGAGGTCGCTCGGTGACTCTTCAACAGCCCACAAAGGGACCACGATTCAGCCGTGCCGTCGATGTGCGCTCCGCGGTCCGGGACGAAACTTCAGGGCGCGGGCGGGTATCCCCGTGCAGGTGCCGGATCTACTGTGACTGGATGCTTACGAATCGGTCGGCGCCTCACGCCCGGGTGACACCAGTTCTGATCGTGGCGGATGTCCGGGCTGCGGTGTCGTGGTAATGCGACGTCCTTGGGTTCGTCGAACACGTCCGCATTGGCGAAGCTCACCGCTCGCAGCTCGGGCTCCCGGGGGAAGCCCCGGCCGAACTGGTCGTGGCCGAGGTACGGCCCGGGCAGAGGACGCCCCAGACGGGGCGTTCTCACCAAGTGATGCTCAAGGTCAGCGATGTCGCCGCAGTGGTCGAGATGGCGACGGCTCGAGGCGCTGTCCTGGTCGACCCGCCGCGGGACTGGGAGTACGGCGAGCGGCAGGCCACGATCGATGATCCATACGGGCACCAGTGGGTCCTCAACCAGACGATCGTCGACGTCGCCCCCGAAGAGTGGGGCGGTCACACCGTCACCCCACGGCATCGAGCCCTGTAGTTCCCGCGGTCGGCGGCAGCCTCATCGGTACCGCTGACGGCAACCGGCGAGCGAGGTCCGGGACTGGCGGGACCTGCGCCGACTGGCGGGAGCAGGAGCGCGCCGGGCTCACCACTACCTGCAGGTCAACCAGGATGTGACGGCCTGCCTGCTCGACGGGGGCGGCGAACCCGAGCAGCCGGACCCCGGAAGGCTCAGGGTCTCCGGCTCCGAGTTCGTGCTGGCACGAGCCATCTTGCCTTCCGGGTACTGCAGGCCGACCTGGCCGCCCTGGGGAGGCCGAAAAGGCGTCGCTGGCGTGGGGGACGGAATCCTATGGTTGGCGTGATGAAGCTTTCTGTCTGCACCACAGACGACGACTACGAAGCCTGGCGCGCGATCCGGCTCGCGGTGGTGCCAGCCGAGCGCTGTGACACGGTCGCGGAACTTCGCGCCCAGGATTCCCGGAGCCGGCTGCTCCTGGTCGCATCGGTGGACGGCAGAGTGGTGGGATCGGGGATGGCCGATCGATCCGAGTTGGCCGGAGGCGGGTTCGTCGCCCCCCGGGTCCTGCCCGACTTCCGCCGTCGCGGGGTCGGGTCCGTGCTCCTGCGGGCACTCGCCGACCACTGCGCCGACCTGGACCTTCCGGTGCTCAGAGCCCACGTCGACGACGAGGAGTCCTTCGCCTTCGCGCTCCGGTTTGGGTTTGCCGAGGTGGACCGAGAGGTCGAGCAGGTCCGGGTCGTCGGCGAGGAACGCCCGCCGGCTGGCCTGCCGACGGGCGTTGAGGTGGTGACGCTGAGCCAGCACCCGGACCTCTGGAGCGCCTCGTTCGAGAGGTTCGGCAGGGAGGTGCTCGCCGACTTCGCCGCGTACACACCGTTGGAGATCAGCCGGACCCAGTGGGACACGTCCTGGGCCGGCGACCCGATGTTTCTCGCGCTGTTCGACGGGCAGGTGATCGGCTGCGCGGGG
The DNA here is from genome assembly GCF_028446585.1 of Intrasporangium calvum. Taxonomy (GTDB): domain Bacteria; phylum Actinomycetota; class Actinomycetes; order Actinomycetales; family Dermatophilaceae; genus Intrasporangium; species Intrasporangium calvum_A. The sequence continues at coordinate 30,732 of NZ_JAPFQL010000020.1, read as the reverse complement.
CTGCACCGGGACACCGACCAGCCCGACCGCGCCGAGAACGCGCTGACCGCGGTGCGCCGGGACTGGCGCGGCCGTGGCGTCGCATCACATCTGAAGCGCCGCGCCCTGCAGTGGGCTGCAGCGAACGGAATCCGTGAGGTCTACACCTGGACGCAGGCCGGCAATGCCCCGATGCGCCGGCTCAACGAAGACCTCGGCTATGTCACCACCCGCAGCAGCGTCACGGTGGCCCGAGCCCTACCTCTGCCGATGTGAGAGCCCGAGGTCTGTGCACGCGCGAGCGCTTGCCCGGAGCAGCACACCCAAGGGGGCCAGGCCGCAACTGGTTGGCAACTCAACCGCGACCGCGCGCTGGTGGGCTGCCGATATGAAGGACACGATCAGGGTGACCCCCAGTCACCGAGAGACCGAACAGATCGATTCCGGCAGGGCAACCGTCAGGCGGGCCACGGCCGGCAAGGTCGGCGCGGCGCTCCTGGCACTCGCCGTGGGCGCGGCCGGCTGTACGAGCTCCGCGGGGTCCGGCGGCGAGCCCACCTCGTCACCGATGACCTCGACGGCAACAGCCTCGACCGCAACAGGCTCGACCGCGGCCGCCGCGGCCACGCCCTGCCCGTCAGCTCCGGAGAACCCGCCCGCGACGAACTCGACGTTCGCCGTCGACGGGGCCTCCATGCCGATGCGGGCTGGCTGGACCGTCCGTGCTGCCAGCCCGGGCTGGGTGTCGTTCGGGACGCCCGGGAGCGAGACCGAGGGCGGCAACCTGCTCCGTCCCACGTGCGTGGCCACAGCGGCTGGTCTACCGGCCCCATTGCCCGATGACGTGGTGGCCTGGCTCCTGCAGCGTGCGGACCTCGACGCGGACGTGGTCGAGGACATGCAGGTCGATGGGCGACAAGGGCAGCTGGTGACGGTCGGGGGTGACACCCTCCTGTGGTGCACCGACCCGTCCAGCTCGGGATGCTTCGGCAGCAACCGGGCCTACGCGGTCTTCCCAACCCCGGAGGGCGTCATCGTGGTCGAGGGGTTCGGGGAGACCCCACAGCGCAGCATCGACAACACCCGAGCACTGGCGCAAACGTTGACCTTCGACTGACGGGGTCGGGGCAAGGTTCCTCGCCATGCGGTCCGCCTCGGCCCGATCCTGGAACCAGTCGCCGCGCCACGGTTCGGGCCGGGGCAGCTGCTCCTGGATGCCGTCGCTGATGGTGAGGAGCCGCGGCGGCGTGGACTCGCCGAGGTAGGCGGGTGCCTCGGTCTCGCGGACCAGGACCCAGCCGGCCACAACCAGCTCACCCGTCAGCACAGGACACAGGATGCCTCACCGGTGCGGACCCCCAAGGCGGGAATGTTGTGCATGGCCGCCACCCGGGCGTCGTAGACCGAGTCGCCCACCATGACGCCGCTGGCGCCTTCCACCTGTGCCAGGGCCGCGGCAACGAAGTCCGCCTCTGGCTTGCTCTTCTCGACGTCATCGGAGGTCGCCCAGGCATCGGAGAGCGACTTGCCGTCGATGAGGGCTTCCCGCCACCCCCTTGACAACGTACAACCAGTTAGTTGTACGTTAGAGCCATGGACGGAACGGACGAGGACCGCGCAGATGCCTGGTTCCACGCGCTCTCCGACCGGACGCGGCGCGACATCCTGCGCCGGGTGCTGGCCGGAGAGCACTCCGTCTCGACGCTCGCGGCGTCCTATGACATGAGCTTCGCCGCGGTGCAGAAGCACGTCGCCGTGCTGGAGAAGGCGGGCCTGCTGACCAAGCGTCGGCAGGGACGCGAGGCTCTGGCCAGCGGCGACGTGGCAGCCGTGCGCTCGATGGCAGAGATGCTCACCGAGCTCGAGTCGCTCTGGCGCGGCCGCATCTCCCGGATCGACGAGCTCATCGCGCTGCCGCAGCCGGACACCGGACGGACCACAGCCACAACACCACTCCCAGACAAGGACTGATCACCATGCCCGTCACCAACGTCTCACACGACCTCGACGCCCGGACCCTCACGATCGTCGCGGACTTCGCCTGCCCGCCGAAGCGGCTCTGGGAGGTCTACGCGGACCCGCGTCAGCTCGAGCGGGTGTGGGGCCCGCCCACTCACCCCGCCACGTTCGTCGACCACGACCTGTCTCCCGGAGGGCGGATGAACTACTACATGACCAGCCCCGAGGGCGAGAAGTACTACGGCTACTGGGAGGTCGATTCCGTCGACGAGCCGAACGGCTTCACCTTCGACGACGGCTTCGCGCTCGACGAGGCATTCACGAAGAACCCCGACCTGCCGGTCGGCAAGAACGTGTTCTCCTTCACGGAGCGCGACGGTGGCACCCGCGCCACCTTCGTGAGCACCTACCCCACCGCCGAGGCCCTGCAGACGGTCCTCGACATGGGCGTCGTCGAGGGCGCCTCCTCGGCGATCAACCAGATCGACGACCTCGTCGCCGCCTGACGCAGCGCGCCCCACCCGTGACCACGACCGCGCCCGCCGACTGCTCCACCGGTCGGCCGGCGCGGTCGTGGTCAGCGGGTCACCCCCCGGTCTGCGCGCACCTGAGCGAGATCGCGTCGGATGTAGCGCAGGTGCGCCCACTCCTCCTCCAGGATGACGCGAAGGCAGTCCCCGACCGTGGGGCACCAGTCACCGCCCCACGGGTCCTCGCGCTCCTCCGCGAGCTGCTCCGGCGTGACCTGGGTGAGGAAGTCCGTCACCAGCTGTTGTCGCTCGGCCCGCACCGCGAGGATCTCCTCGAACGTCGGCGGGTCCGACCGGAAGATCGACACGTCGAAGCCCATCTCCCCGGCACCGGTGAAGATCTGGCCGATCTCGTGGAACGGCTGCTCGATCCTCAGGATCGCGCCGCGCAGCCACGCATCGGTCGCCAGGACGAGGTGCCGCAGCGTCTGGGCCAGGGACCACTCGTCCTCGACGTGGGCGTCCACCAGCTCAAGCCCGGTCCCCTCGACGGTCTGCGACCACGCGGTCTGCACCGCCGCCCAACCGTCGCGCAGGCCTTCGGGCGTCTTCGCCTTCTGCAGCTCGCGGCCGGGGAACTGCCGGTTGAGCTCGGCGTCCACGAGGGGCACGACGTCGACCCCGTTGACGAAGAGGCTGCCGAAGAACAGGTCGTGGCTGTCGATGTCGAGGCCGTCGACGTCGACGCTGCGCATCGTCACCCCGGTGACATCGGAGAACCGCAGGGTCGCTCCCCGGAAACTTGACCTGATGAAGGTCGCCCCTTCGAACTCCTTCGTGCCGGAATAGGTCGTCATCGCGTCATCATGCCCGTCCAGCCCGCGTCCCGAGCCCCCTGCGTCGCCACGAGACCTACGCTGCAGAGGTGTCCGCCACCCGCCCCGTCGATCGTCGCTCCGCGCTGCGGGCGGTGCTGCTGCTCGGCTGTGCCATGACCGCAGGCGTCCCCGTCACAGCGTGTGGGGCGAGGCCCCAGGGCCAGCTCAGCGAGGGCGAGCTCACGAGCCGCTTCGGCCTGGGGCACGTCCGGTGGCGGCTGGCGATGCCGGCGGACCAGCCACCTCGAGGTCTGGTCGTCGTCCTGCACGGCTACGGCGGCGATGCGGATGCGGCGTTCGACCTCGGTTACGCCGACGCCCTCGACGCCACCCGCCTCGCCGTGGTCTCCGTCGATGGCGGCAACCGCTACTGGCACCGGCGGCGCGACGGGACCGACAGCGGTGCGATGGTCCGCGAGGAGCTGATCCCCTTGGCTCTGGACCGCTGCGGACTGCCGGCGGGCGCCCGTGTCGGACTGCTCGGCTGGTCGATGGGCGGCTTCGGGGCGCTCCTGCTCGCCAGCGAGCTCGGACGCGGGCGCGTGACCGGAGTCGTCGCGGCCAGTGCGGCGCTCTGGCGCACCGCTGGGGAGACACCGGCGGGCGCGTTCGACGACCGGGAGGACTTCGACCGGCACTCGATCCTGGAGCGGGCGGATCGACTTGACGGCATTCCGATCCGTCTCGACTGCGGACGGTCCGACCCGTTCATCGCCGCGAACCGGGCCCTTGCCGAGCGGTTGTCACGGGTCGAGAGCCACTTCGAACCGGGCGGCCACGACGATGCCTGGTGGCGGGCGCGTGCGACCGACGAGATGGACTGGCTCGCCGCCTTGGCGTGAGTGGGCCCCGGCGGGAGGCGCTGCCCGTTGCCACGGGCGGCCTCCCGGCTGACCAGGCTGCCGTGACGGCCCCCTACGATGTCGGGCAATGTCTGCGCCCCTCACACCCGCCACGGCCTCCGCGCCGCCCACCCGTCGCTATGCCTACGAGACGGACGGCCAGGAGATCTACCGGCGGTCCTTCGCCACGATCCGCGCCGAGGCCCGCCTCGACCACCTGCCCGAGGAGGCCCGCACCGTGGCGGTCCGGATGGTGCACGCGAGCGGTGACGTCGCCCTCACCGAGCACATCGCCGTCCACCCGCGCCTCGTCCCCGACGCCCGGGCAGCCCTGCGCCGGGGCGCGCCGATCTTCACCGACGCCCAGATGATCGCCGCCGGCGTCACGAGGGCAAGGCTTCCCCGCGACAACGAGGTCGTCTGCACCCTGCGCGACGAGCGCGTCCCGGCCATCGCCAAGGCCTGGGGCACCACCCGCTCCGCCGCCGCCGTCTCCCTCTGGGGCGAGCGCCTCGAGGGCGCCGTCGTCGCCATCGGCAACGCGCCGACCGCCCTCTTCCACCTCCTCGAGCAGATCGCGGACGGCGGCCCCCGACCGGCAGCGATCGTCGGGGTCCCCGTCGGCTTCATCGGATCGGCGGAGTCCAAGGTCGCGCTCGCCGAGAACCCCTACGACGTCCCGTGGCTCGTCGTCCACGGTCGCCGCGGCGGATCGGCCCTGGCCGCCTCCGCCCTCAATGCACTGGCACGCGAGGAGGAACTGTGAACCGCACCCCCGGCTGGCTCCGAGGGGTGGGCGTCGGCCCCGGCGACCCCGAGCTCGTGACGATCAAGGCGGCCCGGATCATCCGCTCGGCCGACGTCGTGGCCTTCCACAGCGGCCCCAAGGGCGACTCGATCGCGAGGCGCATCGCCGCGCAGTACTTCCGCCACGACGCCATCGAGGAGCTGCTCGCCTACCCGGTCACGACCGGCGCCACCGACCACCCCCTCGGCTACCACGGGCTGATGGCGGACTTCTACGACGAGTCCGCGGCCCGCCTCGCCGGGCACCTCGACGCCGGACGCAACGTCGCGGTCATCGCGGAGGGCGACCCGCTCTTCTACGGCACCTACATGTACCTCCATGACCGGCTGGCCGCCCGCTACGACTCCGAGGTCGTTCCCGGCGTCACCTCGGTCAGCGGGTCGGCCGCAGCCGTCGCCACCGGCCTGTGCCGGCACGAGGACGTCCTCACCATCCTCCCCGGCACGCTGCCCGTGCCCGAGCTGGCCCGCCGCCTCGCCGACACCGAGGCCGCCGTCATCATGAAGCTCGGGCGCACGTTCCCCGGCGTCGTCGAGGCGCTGCGCCAGGCCGGCCGGCTCGCCGACGCGCGCTACGTCGAGCGCGCCACCTCCACCGCCGAGCGGGTCCTGCCCGTCAGCGAGGTCGACCCCGCCACCGTCCCCTACATGTCGATGATCGTGGTGCCGGGCCAGGACCTGCGGGCCGACTCAGCCGGGCGCGCGACGATGCCGTATGCCGCTGAGCCGGCCCAGCGGCATACGGCCGAGTCGGGCGCGGGGCTGGGTGAGGTCGTCGTCGTGGGGCTCGGCCCGGGACCGGACCGGTGGCTGACGCCCGAGGCCAGCGCCGTGCTGGCGGAGGTCGACCACGTCGTGGGCTACGCGCCCTACGTCAACCGGGTGCCGCAACGAGCCGGGCTGACCCGGCACGCCTCGGGCAACACGGTCGAGGTGGACCGCGCCCGGCACGCGCTCGAGCTGGCCCGCGGCGGTGCGCGCGTCGCCGTCGTGTCCGGTGGGGACGCCGGGGTGTTCGGGATGGCGTCGGCCGTCTACGAGGCGGCCGAGGACCCCGAGCTCGTCGACGTGCCGGTGCGCGTCGTGCCCGGTGTCACCGCGGCGCAGGCCGTGGCCGCCCGAGCGGGCGCGCCACTGGGTGGCGACTTCGCCATCATGTCGCTCTCGGATCGGCTCAAGCCCTGGTCCGTCGTCGAGCGCCGCCTGCGCGCGGCCGCAGAGGCCGACCTCGTCATCGCCCTCTACAACCCCGCGTCGCGCAGCCGGACCGAGCAGATCGCCCAGGCCAGGGCCGCCCTGCTCGACGTCCGCCGCCCGGAGACGGTCGTCGTCGTGGGGCGGGACATCGGTCGCGAGGAGGAGTCGCTGACGGTGACGACACTCGGGGAGCTCGACCCCGCGACGATCGACATGAAGTGCCTGCTCATCATCGGTGCCACGGGAACCCGTGTGACAGCGGAGGGGCAGGTCTGGACGCCGCGCTTCGTGATGGAGCCGACCGCCGGCTGAACCGGCGTCAGAACGGCATGGCTGCAGCCGGGGCCATGTCGGTGCGCAGGCCCCGCCACAGCTCGGCTGCCGCGCCTGCCCGGCGCTCCTCGATCAGCCCGGCCCGGAGCATGGCCACGAGGTTGCCGCCGCCGAGGTAGGCCGCACCGAGGGCCTGCACGGGCAACCGGACGTCGGCGGTCTCGGTCGCGCGCGCCACCTCCGCCTCGCCGGCCGCGCCGGCGCGGATCCGCCAGACGCCGTGGTTCCACGGGGCCGCGGCGTCCTCGACCTCGACGACGACATCGCACGGTGCGCTCCAGGCCCGGGCCTCCAACGCCTCGGGGAGGTCGACGAGGCGGACCCAGAGGGAGTCGTAGGTCTCGACGTCGGAGGTGCTCCGCGGCCCACCGGCCCAGTGGATCACCGGGTCGTCGGCGCCGACGCCGCGCAGCTTGACCGTGCCCATCAGGTCGAAGTCCACGAGCCTGCGCGACAGCGTCAGCAGGGCAGCCGGCCCGCCGACCAGCGCCATGACCTCGAGCTCTCCCGCGGGGCGGGCCTTCTCCCACTTGTGGCTGCGGCGGAAGATCGCGAAGCCCACGTCCCGGCCGTCCCGTCGCGCAAAGAGCACACGGTGGGGTTCCTTGTCCCGCAGGCGTTCCGGCGGCTCCGTGCAGATCCGCTCGTAGTAGCCCTCGGCCCCGACCACCTCGCCGAGCCGCGCCTGGGCCAGGTGGCACTCGCGCAGGCGCTTCGCGACGTCGGGGTCGGCCACGCTCGCGAGGTGCGTGGTGATCAGAGCAGCCTCGGTGTCGAGGTGCGGGGCGGTCAACGTGGCGCCTCGGGACAGACTGACGTGCAGCTCGAGCGAGGCCAGTCCGTAGCCATAGCGGCCGTAGATGCCGGGCTCGCTCGCGTGCAGCGCCGAGACATGAGTGCGCTCCTCGGCCCGGACTCGCTCGAGGTGGTCGCGGATCATCGCCGTCAGGACGCCCTTGCGTCGGTGGTCGGGGTGGACTCCGACCCAGGTCAGACCGGCACACGGGATGGACCGCGGTCGCGCGCCGCCAGGCACCGACAGGGTCAGGGGGAAGACCCCGTAGATCCCGGCGTACGTGCCCGGGTCAGCGCCGTCGACCTCCGCGGCGAACCGATGGGTGTCCGGCAGGCCGATGAGCTGCTCCTCGGCAGACCTGCCGGGGACCTCGTCGAACCAGACCGTGTGGTCGGTGGCGACCAAGCGCTCCGGGTCGGTGCCGGTCAGGATGCGAACCTGGGGTCCCGTCATGACCCCAGCCAAGCGCTCCGCCGCGGGGCCGGGCAACCGGGTTTCCCCGCTGGGCTCGATGCCCCCCTCGGGTGCAGGCGGTCAGCTCGGCGTCGTGCCGGCTGCGGCGACGACGGCCTGCCGTGCGTCACCTCGGGCGCCCTGGACGAGGCGCAGCCCCATCGTGCCGAGCATGCGCTGCATCCCCAGCCCGACGTGCTCCACGACGACAGCCTCGATGCCACGCTCCTTGAGGAAGGTGGCGATCCGAGCGTGGTGCGAGCCCTCCGTCCCCTCGTCGTGCAGCCGGTCCCAGCCGACGGGCACCTCGTCCCACGACGTGATCTGTCCGTCGGCGACCTCCGCCACCGCCACCCGAGCCGCGCGCCCGAGGCCACCACCGACGGTGTCACCGGGGCCGAGCGTCGTCATCACGATCATTGCGAACTCCTCTCGTTGCCCACCACGGTAATCCGCGGCCCGACAGCGCCGGGCGCCCGGGTCCGCCCGGGTCGCCGGTCCACCCGGCAGACGCTAGCTCCAGCGGTCGAGCTGCTTGCGCCGGAACTTCTTCCACGCCTTGTCGAAGTCCCCCTCCGCGCTGGCCGCTCGGCTCTCCTCGAGCGCGTGCAGCCGTCCGAAGGTGAAGGCGTTCTCGCCCGCGAGGTGCGCCTGCATGCCCATCTCGCGCAGCCGTTCCCGCGCGACGACGGAGTCCTGGTGCACGCCGAGCGTCTCCTGGACCTTCTTGGCCGACGTGGCGAGCGAGCGCGCCTGCTTGCCGAGGACCGGCTCGGCCATCTCCGCGGCGTAACGGAGTCGCTTGGCCTTCTTGCGCGCCTCGTGGAAGGCGACGTCCCGCTCGGCGCTGGTCCGCGGTGCGGCCTCGATGGCCCGGACCGCCCGGCGCAACCGCTTGATGTCGCGACGCAGCAGCCGTTTGAGCACCGTGCCGGCCGGCTCGTCCGCGTCCTTGGTCAGCGGCGGTGACTCGATGAGTGAGTCGAGCGCGTCGAGCAGCCGGAAGTAGCGGCTCCCGTCGAGCTGCTCCAGGGCCCGGTCCCGGCCGGCACCGTAGGCCGCCCGCAGCAGGTCGTCGATGCGCGTGGCCACCGGCCCTGCGACCAGTTCCGCCGGCTGTCCGGCCAACACCTCGGCGAGGTGCTCGCGGAGCACCTGGGCGTCGCGCGCCGGCGCGAGCGTCCCGCCCAGCCAACGCAGCTCCTCGCGGACCGGCTCCGTCGCCTCCTGGTCGAGCAGTGGACGCCATGTGCTGAGCGCCGAGCGGAGCCGGCGCGCTGCGATCCGCAGCTTGTGGATGCCTTCGGCCTGACCCGTCCGCACGGCCCGGTCCTCGGCCTGCAACCGGACCGTGTGCTCGGCGAGGTGGGCTGCGAGCACCTGACGCGCCGAGCCGTTCGAGGTGCCGTCAGCGGTGGGCCGCCCCGCGGAGGGCAGGTCGCCGAGCGCCCGCCGCAGCTTCGAGGCCGACGCCGCCGGCGAGGCCCCGGCGTCACGCAGCTGCTCCCCCACGGCGTCGAGGAGCTCCTCCGCGCCGCCAGCCAGCTCCACCTCCCACTCCCGCCACTCCTGGGATGCTGCGGAGGCGTCGCCCGCCCCGCCGAGCCGTTCGGCACGCACCTCGTCGTCACACACCGTCGCCAGCACGGCGCCCTCGCCGTCGTGCAACGCGTACTCACGTCGGGTCGTCGCGAGCCGCGCGACCGGCCGGAGCGGACGGTCGCGCACGATGGCACGAACCTGCCCCAGCAGCGAGTCGGGCACCGTCTCGGAGTCGTCCTCCCCGAGGGGTTCGTGCACCTCCGTCCGCGCGTCCCCGCCCTTGGGCAGCTTGAGGTGCCAGCCGGCGTCGTGGCCGCCGGTGCGCCGGCGCAAGGTCACGCCGTGGCGCGCGAGGTCGAGCCCGGCCGTGTCGAAGTACACCGCCTCCAACCGCAGCTCCTGAGGCTGGCCCACGCCCGCGACGAGACCGACTTCGGCGAGGTTGGGGAAGACCGTCTCGACCCCGACGTCGTACTTGCGCTCGATCTCGTCCTGCTGCGAACGGCCCATGCCTCTCATCTTCCCCCGTTGGCCGCGCCGAACCCACAGCCGAACCCACAAGCAGCGCAGGGGTATGCCGCTGGGCTCAGCCCCAGCGCGAGGTCGGGTCCGCGCGGAGCCAGCTCAGCGGCCCCCACCACGTTTCGGACCCGGGCCCCATGAGCGGTGGCCTCGCTCGCGAATGCCCACCACAGATCGGGCCCCGGCCCGATGCGTGGTGGTGATGCCGGCGGCCGGCGTCAGAGCCCGTCAGCGGCGAGCCGCGCCCCGAAGCCGAGCATCGCCACCCCGGTCAGCCCGTCGAGCCAGCGCCGGACCCGGCGGCGCGACAACAGGATCCGGGCCCGGTCGATACCGAGCACGAGGAGGGTGAGGTAGACGGCGGAGATGAGTGCGTGCGTCAACGCGAGCGGCACGGCCTGCCAAGGCGACTGGCTGCCGGGCAGGAACTGCGGGAGCACGGCCAGGTAGAAGGCGAGCACCTTCGGGTTGGTGATGTTGGACAGGAAGCCCTGTCGCAGGCCGACCACCGCTGCCCCTGCCGAACGGCCGGGGGCGCCACCGTCTCGAACCACGTCGTAGCGACCCCGTCTGGCACTGACGAGGGCCTGGCCGGCCAGGAAGACGAGGTAGGCCACGCCGACCCACCTGATGGTCTGGAAGACGGGCCCGGAGGCGGCGATCACCGCGCCGAGCCCGAGGGCCACGGCGACCCCCTGGACGGCACTGGAAGCCGCCACGCCCACGCCCGCAAACAGACCACGTCGTCGGCCGCCGGCGAGCGCGTTGCGCGTCACCACCGCGAAGTCGGGGCCGGGCACGAGGGTCACCACCAGCGCGAAGAGCGCGAAGGACCCGTACGTCTGCCATGTCATGGGCAAAGGATGACATGACTCCTGACAGGAGGAAAGGGGCCGTCCACGGGAACTGGAGGGGGTACGCGACAGGCGGCGCCAGCTGCAGCTGGCACCGCCCGTCTCCACACCCGCGGCCGGCGGGTGAGGGTCACCTGAGCCGGATCAGACCGTGCGGTCCGGAGCCCGGTCGTGGACCACATCCCGCCTGCTGAGGCTCACGAGAGCCCAGCCGATCAGCAGCAGCATCAACCCGAGACCCATCGCCATCGCGGCGACGCCGAAGGCGACGACGGAGGTGAAGAGCGAGGCCCGGAGGAAGGACGCTGACATCGCCGTCTGCCGGAGCGGGTCCTCGCGGTCCAGCTCGGCGTAGGTCTTGCCGCCCGTCGCGTCGAGCGCGTGCTTGTCGATGATCTGCGCCTGGGCATAGGCCGAGAACGGACCATCCACCTTGTCGCCCGCCAGCATCGTGGCGTCCTTGGCCACGGTGATCTTCGCGGCCTTGAGCTCGGTGTGAACCATGTAGTACGTGACGCCCCCGGCGACGATCATCAGGATGCCAACGATGGCAACGATGGTCCCCAAGGTCCTTGCAGTACGGCTGGCCATGCGAATCCCTCCCTGAAATGAGCTGATGCGATGCAGTATGGCCCTCAAGGGGACTCGCGCGGTGGATTACGAATCCCCATGCCCTCTCGTGTCCCCCGAGGGCCGAGCTGCAACGCTGGCGAATCGGTTCAGACGAGCTTGAGCGTGGACAGGCAGGTGGCCGCGTCCTGGCCGGTCGAGATGGGCGACGTGGCCGTCCGGCCGTCCTGAGTCACGGTGATGGTGCCCTCGATGTCCCTCGGCAGCCAGAAGCCGACGAACCCGTTGGCGTAGATCTGCTGGGGGCTCTCGACGAGCGTCTTGCCGGACGAGTCGACGATCTTGACGTCGACGGACTGCCCGGCGAGCTCACCGGTGCACGTCGTCAGGCTGTGGTAGAAGCAGTCGTGCGTCTGGTTCACGTAGGGCGCGACGGACAGGTAGAACTTGTCGCTCGGCAGCGGGACCGCGGTCTCGGTGCCGCCGTCCTTGAGGACGAGCTTGTCGTAGCGGACCGACGCGAAGATGTCGCTCTTGCGATCCGACGCCTGGTCGAGCGTGCTGATGACGTCGGTCGCACTGCGCCCGGACAGTCCGAGCTTGGCGAGGATCGCGTCGGCGTCCGATCCGGCGGCCGCTGCTGCAGCGGGCGCGCCACCCGGCGCCCCGGTGCCTGGGTCGTCGCCGGTGCTGGCACAGCCCGCGAGAAGCACGAGCGAGGCCATCCCGGCGGCGGCCCAGGCGAGGGGGCGGCGGGTTCGGACGGGTCGGTGGGCGAGGAGCTGGTGCTGGTTCACGGCCCTACTCTCGCCCACGACCCTCACCGTTCGACAAAGGGTCCATGAAGGTCTGGTGAAGGCGTCGGCTCCGGCGTCGGCAGCGGCAGCCGCTTGAGCATCAACGCATTGACCGCGACGATGAAGCTCGACCCCGACATCGACAGGGCCGCCACCTCCGGTCGCAGCGTCACGCCCCAGGCGGCGAAGACTCCCGCAGCGATCGGCAGGGCCACCGCGTTGTAGCCGACGGCCCAGCCGAGGTTCTGCCGCATCTTGCGCAGCGTCCCCCGCCCCACCCGCAGCGCCGTCGGCACGTCGAGCGGGTCCGACCGCATGAGGACGACATCGGCCGTCTCGATGGCCACGTCGGTGCCGGCACCGATGGCGATCCCGAGGTCCGCCTGAGCCAGGGCCGGCGCGTCATTGACGCCGTCGCCCACCATGGCGACCGAGCGGCCCTGCTGTTGCAGCTCGCGGATCTTGTCCGCCTTGTCGCCCGGCAGCACCTCGGCGATGACCGTGTCGATGCCCAGCTGACCGGCGATCCGCTCGGCCGTCGACTGGTTGTCACCAGAGAGCATCACGACCCGCACCCCGAGCTCGTGCAGGGCCCGGACCGCGTCGGCGGACGTCTCCCGAGCCGCGTCGGCGAGCGCGATCACCGCGACCGCGACGCCGTCGATGCCCACGAGCACCGCCGTCTGTCCCTGGCTGGCCAGCTCGTCGCGCCGGGCGAGGATCCCGCCGAGCTCGACGCCCTCGGCCTCCATCAGCTTGCGGTTGCCGACGACGACGCGGCGCCCGTCGACGTCCGCGACGGCACCGTGGCCGGGAACGTTGCGGAAGCCCGAGGCCACCCTGGCCGGGAGACCGAGCCCAGCGGCATACGACACCACGGCTGCCGCGAGCGGGTGCTCGGACTCCTTCTCCACGGCGGCGACGAGAGGCAGGACCTCGGACTCGTCAGCCCCGTCCGTCACCACCTGGGTCACCTCCGGCGCGCCCTTGGTCAGCGTGCCGGTCTTGTCCATGACCACCGTGTCGATCCGGGCGGAGCTCTCGAGCGCGGTCGCGTTCTTGAAGAGGACGCCGCGGCGAGCGCCGAGGCCGGTGCCGACCATGACGGCCGTCGGGGTCGCGAGGCCTAGCGCGTCGGGGCAGGTGATGACGACGACGGTGATGGCGAAGAGCAACGCGACCTGGACGTCGGCGCCGATCCCCAGCCACGTCAGGAAGGTGACGAGACCGCCGACCAGAGCGACGAGCACGAGCCAGAAGGCCGCCCGGTCCGCGAGCCGCTGCCCGGGCGCCTTGGAGTTCTGCGCCTCCTGGACGAGCGCCACGATCTGCGCCAGTGCGGTGTCGGAGCCGACCTTCGTGGCCCGCACACGCAGGGTGCCCGTGGTGTTCATCGAGGCGCCGATGACCTCCGAGCCGGGCGACTTCGAGACCGGCAGGCTCTCGCCGGTGACCATCGACTCGTCGACCTCGGACTGCCCTTCCTCCACGAGCCCGTCGACGGGCACCTTGCTGCCGGGACGGACGAGGACGAGGTCGTCGACGACGACCTCGGCCGTCGGCACCTCGACCTCATCGCCGTCACGCAGGACCGTCGCCATCGGGGGCGCCAGGTCGATGAGGGTGCGGATCGCCTCGTTCGCACCGCCGCGGGCCCGCATCTCGAACCAGTGCCCGAGCAGCACGAACGTCGTCAGCATCGCGGCGGCCTCGTAGAACACCTCTCCCCCGCCGGTGAGCGTGATGTAGACGCTGTAGAGCCAGCCGGCGGCGACCGCGACCGCGACGAGGACCATCATGTCGAGCGTGCGGTTGCGCAGCGCGCGGACCGCCCCGTCGAAGAAGATCCAGCCCGAGTAGAAGACGACGGGCAGGCTGAGGACGAGGCCCCACACGTCGTCGCGCAAGCCGAAGGGCGCTGCGACGCCGAAGCCCAGCATGTCGCGCCCCATCGGCGACCACAGCGTGATCGCGACCGACAGCACGGCAGCGACGATGAACCGGTTGCGCATGTCGCGCACCATGTCCTCCATCGACATGCCGGCGTGGCCGCCGTGACCCATCAGTTCGTGCGGCGAGTGCATGGCGGGCGCCCCCGCCGCGTGCTCCCCGTGACCGGCGGGATGCGGTGCCGTATGCCGCTGGGCTCGCTCCGGCTCCACCGTGTGAGTCCCGTGGGCGGCCGCGTGAGCGGGGGCGGGGTGGTGGTCGTGATCGTGCGCACCGTGCTCCATCGGTGGGCACACGTGGGTCGGCAGGGACTCTCCGGCGCAGTGGTACCCGCACTCGCGCACCCAGCCGGCAAGTTCCTCCACGCTCGTCCGAGCGGGGTCGAACTCCACCGAGGCGGTCTGGGACACGGCGTTGGCCGTGACCGCGGCAACGCCCGGCCGCTGGAGGAGTGCCTTCTCGATTGCGGGCTCGGACGTGGCCCAGTGCAGGCCGCCCACGTGCAACACCGTCTGCGCAGTCATCGTGACTCCCTTTGTCGGCTCCGTCGCTTCACGGTACCCCCTGGGGGTATATGCGACAACTGCTCGAGGTCGCTGCGCATTCCCGTCGTCGCGCCACCCGCCCGTTCAGGGGCCGACTCTCAGTGCGGCAGGCGGGTGAAGACGGGCAGGCTCAGGGTGAAGGTGGAGCCCTTGCCCGGCCCCGGGCTGGACGCGACCAGGCTGCCCTGGTGGGCGTCGGCAATGGCCCGGCTGATCGTCAGGCCGAGCCCGGAACCGCCCCGGTCCCGATCCCGAGCGGTGTCCCCCCGGTAGAACCGCTCGAAGACGTGCGGCAGCTGCTCCGCGGGAATCCCGTCGCCGGTGTCGCTGACCGAGATCTCGACGGCGTCTGCCACGACCTGCGCCGAGAGCCGAACCGAGCCGCCGTGGTGGGTGTGGCGCAGCGCGTTGGCCAACAGGTTGTCGAGCACCTGCCCCATCCGCCTCGGGTCGACGTCCACGTCGACATCGGGACACTCCTCGACCTCCCCGATGAACTCGATCCCCTCCCTGGCGAAGGCCTCCCGTCGGGCCTGCCCGGCCGACCAGAGGAGGTCGCGGACCGACGTCGGAGACCGTTCGAGAGCAAGCCGGCCCTCCTCGGCGCGGGACACGTCGTCGAGGTCGGCCGCGAGGCGCGCCAGGCGTTGGGTCTGCTGCGTCATCACCCGCTCGGTGTCGTCGTCCCACGTGGTCACGCCGTCGCGCAACCCTTCGCAGTAGATCGTCAGGGTCGCGATCGGGGTCCGCAGCTCGTGGGCCAGGTCCGAGAGCAGCCGTCGTCGGGTGTCCTCGGTCTGCTCGAGCTGGGTGGCCATGAGGTTGAAGGCTCGACCGAGCTCCTCGAACTCGGCCCCCGAGCCGAACTCGCCGACGCGGGCGCCGAGGTGCCCGCGCGAGACCTCGCGAGCCGCCCTCGACAGCGCCCCGAGCGGCGCCTGGAGGCGCCTGGTGACGTACCACGTCACCGCCGCAGCACAGACCAGCGCGATGACCAGCGCGACGCCGAGCGAGACGAACGAGGCTGCGCGGTAGGCCTCCTCGATGTGGGCCAGCTCCGGGGTGTTGGGCCCGTGCCCGGCCTGGAGCATGTGGTGGTGGAAGAGCGGCGGCCCCACGAAGGCCGCGACCAGGCCGGCTGTGATGACACTGGCGCCCAGCACGAGGACCTGCGCGAGCATGAGCCGCGGAGCCAGCCCGACCCTGACACCTGCCGACGTGCTGCTGCGCATGCTCGTCAACCCCGGCCCATGCGGTAGCCGACCCCGCGCACCGTCTCGACGTAGCGGGGGGCCGCGGGGTCATCGGCGAGCTTGCGGCGAATGTGGCCGACGTGGACGTCGACGATGTGCTCATCCCCCACCCAGGCGATGTCCCACACCTCGTCGATCAGCTGCCGGCGGCTGAAGGCGTACTTGGGGCGGGCCGACAAGACGTCGAGGATGTCGAACTCGGTCCGGGTGAGCTCGACCGGTCGCCCGTCGACGGACACCTTGCGGCCGGCCGGGTCGATGGTCAGGTCGCCGAAGAGCCGCGCTGGTTCCTCGGACCCGGGGCGCGGAGCCACCGCGGACCCGGCCCGCTGGCGGGGGCGCCGCAGCACCGCCTGGACCCGGGCGACCAGCTCGCGCGCGCTGAACGGCTTGGTGATGTAGTCGTCGGCACCCACGGAGAGGCCGATGATGCGGTCGACCTCATCTCCTCTTGCCGTGAGCATGAGGACGTAGCAGTCGGAGAAGGTTCGCACCTGACGACACACCTCGACGCCGTCCAGCCCCGGGAGGCCGAGGTCCAGCACGATGACGTCGGGGTCGAGCTCCCGGGCCGTGGCGACGGCGTCGGGACCCGTGAAGGCCTCGGACACGGCATACCCGGCGCGTGCCAGGTAGGTGCTGACCATCTGCGCGAGCGGACGCTCGTCGTCGACGACGAGGACGCGCGGGGCAGAGGCTGGCTGCGAGGGCGGCGCGGGGTGCATGGCGCAAGTCTGCCGCGCCGCGTCCGCCGGCGATCACATCTGCCCCGTTTGGGCGGAACTTCGTCAAACCTTCATGGAATCCTCGCGGTCCCCAGACACGCCCGGTGGAGCATGGACGATGAGATGGTCCGGTCCTCGAGAGGAGGCAACGTTGATGTGGGCACCCTGCTGTGGCTACGGCGCCGAATGGTGGATGTGGGGCCTCATGCTCCTGGGCACCATCGGCTTCTGGCTGCTCGTCGCCTACGTCGTGCGCGCGGTCGTCCTGGGTGGCCGTCCGGCTGAACGGAGGTCGGCGACGCCGCCGATCGACGAGCCGCTCCGCCTGCTCGACGAGCGGCTCGCGCGCGGGGAGATCGACCTCGAGGAGTACCAGCGGACCAGGAACGTGCTGCGCAACGCCCACTGAGCGCTCGGGCTCCATCGTCAGCCACCGGATGTCCCTGGAGGAGGCCCCACTGAGCCCCGGCTGGCCGTTGCCGGCGGCGCGGTTGTACGTCCCGCCCCAATTCCTCGTGCAGCGCCGCCCATGTCCCTAGGCTCGGCCTGTGACGGTGACCTCCCGGGCCGCGGGGTGGAGGCGGGCGATCACGGGCGAGCGCGCCCGCTGGTTGGTCGTCGTCGCCGTCGCGTACTACCTCGGGGCCCGGCTGGGGCTCCTCCTGTCCCTCGTCGAGGAGAACGTCACCCCGCTCTGGCCACCCACGGGCATCGCCGTCGCCGCCTTCGTGATCCTCGGGCGCCGGTTCTGGCCTGCCGTCGCCGTCGCCGCGTTCGTCGTCAACCTCCCCGTCAGCGAGGGGCTCCTGCCCGCACTGGCCACCGCGGCCGGCAACACCCTGGCCCCACTCGTCGCCGCGCTGCTGCTCGAGCGCCTCGGATTCCGCAGGCAGCTCGACCGCCAGCGCGACGCGCTCGCCATCGTGCTCGTCGCCATCTGCAGCACCGTCATCAGCGCCACGATCGGCTCGCTCGCACTGGCCTGGTCCGCGGGCATCCCAGCCGGCCAGCTCCCGGCGACCCTGGCCGTCTGGTGGACCGGCGACGCCATGGGAATCCTCATGGTGACCCCCTTCCTCCTCAGCGTTCCCCTCTTCCGGGAGCTGCCCTCGTGGCCGGTGCGCCAGTGGATCGAGCTCTCCGCGATCCTGCTCGTCGTCGTCGTCGCCAGCTCGTGGGCGGCGCAGAGCCTCCAGGTCATATTCCTCTCCCTGCCCGTGGTGGGCTGGGCGGCCTGGCGCTTCCAGCTGCGCGGGGCCGCCCCCGCCGCCCTCCTTGCCTCGGTCGTCACGACGTTCTCGGCGAGCCGGGGGCTCGGCATCTTTCGTGGCCGACCGCTGCTCGACCAGATGCTCGCACTGCACACCTTCAACGCCTGCATCGCGCTCACCTCCTTCGTCCTCGCCGCGCTGGTCAGCGAGCGCAACTCCGCCACAGCGGCCCTGCAGCAGGCGGCGGCGGACCTCGAGGCCCGGGTCGAGGTGCGCACCGCGGAGCTGTCGGCTCTCAACGAGCAGCTCGAGACCGAGATCCGCGAGCGGTTCGAGGCCCAGGAGCAGCTGACCCAGGAGGAGGCGCGGGCCAAGCGGGAGCACGACATCGCCGAGACGCTGCAGCGCAGCCTGCTGCCGCCGCAGCTCCCAGTCGTCCCCGGGATCGAGGTGGCGGCCCGCTACGTCCCGGCGACGAGCGACGTGCAGATCGGCGGGGACTGGTACGACGTGCTCCAGCTCCCCGACGGAGAGGTTGGTCTGGTGATCGGCGACGTGGCGGGGCACGGTGTCTCTGCCGCCGCCACGATGGCCCAGGTCCGCATGGCGTTGCGGGTCTACGCCCTCCAGAACACGTCGCCGTCGTCGGTGCTCCACAGCGTCCACGGCCTCGTGTCCCAGCTCCCCATGCCCGAGATGGTCACACTGCTCTATGCCGTGCTCGACCCGCGCACCCGCCGGCTGCGGGTCGCAAGCGCGGGGCATCCCCCGGTGCTCACCTTCGACGCCGCAGGGGCCCACTATCTCGAGGTCGGTCTCGCCCCACCGGTCGGGGTCACGGCCGAGGCCTACTACGACGAGTCGACGCACCTGCTCCAGCCCGGTTCCACGCTGCTGCTCTACACCGACGGGCTCGTCGAGCGGCGCGGCACCTCGATCACCCACGGCCTGGACCGGTTGCGTGAGGCGGCCGCAGCCGTGGCCGCCGAGGACCTCGAACGGCTCTGCGACCACCTCCTCGCCTCGATGATCGAGCCGAGCCGAGTCGCCGACGACGTGGCCCTGATCGCGGTCCGCCCCCAGGCGGTCCCCTCGGGCCCCTTGCTGGTCACCGTCCCCGCCGAGGCCCGGATGCTGTCCCAGGCCAGAGGATCACTCCGGCAGTGGCTGCGTGACGCCGGCGTGGGTGCCGACGACGAGACCGACATCCTCGTTGCCTGCGGGGAGGCCTGCGCCAACGTCGTCCAGCACGCCTACGCGACCGCCCCCGGCGACCTTGTGCTCGAAGCCCGTATCGACGACGACCTGTTGCAGATGTGGGTGCGCGACCGCGGACAGTGGCGGGTCGAGTCAGACCGGGGCGGCGGCGGCTGGGGCCTCAAGCTGATGCAGGCCCTCGCCGACACCGTCGACGTCCGCCGCACCGGCGACGGAACGGTGGTGCACCTCAGCCGCCGCGTCAGTATCGGCGCCCAGGACGGAGGATGACTGCTTTGGCGCACATCACCTCTCACGAACACTCCGGCCGGGTCCGCCATGTCCAGGTCCGCGGAGACATCGACCTGGCCAACGTCGGGGAGGTCAGGCAGGCCATCACCAGTGCCCTGGCCGACGATCCGACCCGGGTCATCCTCGACCTGCGGGGCACCACCTACCTCGACAGCGCCGCCATCGCGATGCTCTTCCGCCTCGCCCAACGCCTCGGCCACCGGCGCCAGGACCTCGCGCTCGTCGTCCCTCCCCGCTCGCCCATCCGCGCGGTGCTCGAGCTGACCAGCCTCCAGACCGTGATCCGCCTCCACGACACCCTCGAGGAGGCCTCTGGAGGACCCACGTCGGCGAACCCCACCGGAGCGGGAGGCGCCTGACCCGCGTGCCCAGCCCAGCGGCATACGGCCATGTCACCGGCGGCCCCTACGGTCACGGCATGCTCGAGGCCCCGCCACCCACGGCGACGTGCCCCCACGTCTTCACTCCCGGCACCGCGGCGCGTCTGCGCGCCAGCCTCCGCGAGTGGCCCGCCAGACCGGCGCAGGCACGGTGTGCCTGGTGCGGTGGGCTCGTGGACCTGCGACGCTGGGTCGCTCCGGCGCCCGCGCCGGACGACGCAGGTCAGCCGCCCTCGGTGACCACGCCCCGCAGCAGCGCCAGGTAGTCGTCGACCGAGCGTGCCCCGGTGAGCGCCGCCCGGCCGTTGGCCAGGAGGAACGGGACGCTCGTGACCCCCATGGACCGGGCCAGCTCCTCGTCCCCACGCACGTCGTCCGCATAGTCCGAGCCCGCCAGCACCGCGGCCACCCGACGCTCGTCGAGCCCCGCCTCCGCCGAGAGCCGCTGGAGGACCTCGTGGTCGTCGATGGCCAGCCCCTCGCTGAAGTGCGCGGCATGGAAGCGCTCGTAGGCGGCGGACTGGAGGGCCGGGCCACCCATCTCGAGCGCCAGCGCGCACAGCCGATGCCCGTCGAAGGTGTTGGCGCGCACCGCCGTGTGCCAGTCGAAGCTCAGGCCGTCACCCACGGCGACGTCGCTGACGTGGGCGTTCATGAGGCGACCGCCTTCGACGCCGCCGCCGTACTTGCGCCCGAGGTGCTCGGCGACGCCCAGACCCTCACCGACCGGCACCTGCGGGTCCAGCTCATAGGAACGCATCCGCAGCGTGACGTCATGCGGGCGCTCGAAGGCCGCGATCGCCGCCTCGATCCGCCGCTTGGAGATCCAGCACCAGGGACAGACGAGGTCCGACCAGAGCTCGAGGGAGACGGGGGTGGTGGACTCGGCTGCGGACTGGTCGGTCATCGCTTCAGTCTTGCACGGGCGGTTCCTCCGGGCCCGCGATGGCCGGACGCGACGAGGCCCCCACCACGTCGGTGAGGGCCTCGTCGCGACAGACGAAGGGGCTCAGTAGCGGCCGTAACCCTGGGGGGTCGTCCAGATCGAGTGGTAGCCCACGACGGTGCCGGGGCGCTGCGCGTCGATCATCCGGCCCGGGCTGACGTAGATGCCCACGTGGTAGGCCGGGTAGCCGAAGAAGACCAGGTCACCAGGCTGCGGAGAGCTCACCCGGGTGGCGGACGCCTGCTGCTGAGAAGCCGTGCGCGGGATGGTGATGCCGGCCTGGCGGTAGACCCAGGACGTGAAGCCGGAGCAGTCGAAGCCGCTCGGGGTGTTGCCACCGTAGACGTAGGGGACGCCGATCATCGACTGGGCGATGCCCACGATCCCGGAGGCGGACGGCGCCGGGTCGGAGAGCGGGGTGCGCTCGGTCGTGCGCGAAGCGCGCTCCGCCGCCTCGCGGCGCGCCTCCGCGGCCTGGGCGGCCTCTCGCGCGGCGCGCTCCTTCTCGACGAGGACGTCCTTGATGACGATCGGCTTGACCGTCTCGGCCTGCGACGTCGCGGCCTTCTCGGCGAAGCCGATGGCGTTGAGCGCGCTGGCCGCCTTGAGGGTCGCCACCTGCGGGCCGACGACGGCAGCGCTGCTCGGAGCCGCGTTGACCGGCGCGGCGGCCTGGCTGTCGGCAGCGGCCGGCTGGGCGAACGTGGCGACGAGACCACCGGAGGCTGCCACGATCGCGGCACCCTTCACGGCCGGCTGCGCCGACTCCTTGGCGATGACCTTGAGCTCCGACAGCGGGTTGTAGCGACCGGGGGCGCGGTGACGCCCGGCAACGTTCTGAGCCACGTGCTACCTCTCGACGCCTGCGAGGTGAGCTGTCGGGTTCGGGTGGGAGGTACTACCCGGCCCTCGCTCGGACCCGAAGGTCCTCGGAGGACTTCACCCCAAGGGCGTCTCACGACGCCCGGAGAAGTGGTTCCCCCGCTCCTGCCATGCGGTGTGTGACGAGCCCCGGTCCGGCGGCAGGATTTGGCGATCCGGTCCAGAGCACCCACCCCTTCAGAGCGAGCCTGCTCAAACTATCCAAACCCCCTGCGGTTGTCACGCCCCGGTCACGACTTGGGGACAACTTTCTCGGGAGGTGGCTCGGGGGTGGCGCGGGGGGCGCCTCAGGGGCCGGCTCGGCGGGGCGGGCTCAGGGTCCCGGCCGGAGCCGGCCTGAGCGTCAGGCCGGCCGGGGCGCGGCCGTCGTGGCGGCGGGCTCGCCGGTCTCTCGCTGGCCGAAGACGTGGGCCGCCACGTCCTCCGGCAAGGAGACGCCGGTCGACCGGTCCGTGCCCTCGCGACAGGCGACGATCCGGCCCTCTTCGAGGACGACCGAGACGCGCCCCCCCGGCACCAACCCGGCCGACGTCA
This sequence comes from Intrasporangium calvum, assembly GCF_028446585.1. Classification (GTDB taxonomy): domain Bacteria; phylum Actinomycetota; class Actinomycetes; order Actinomycetales; family Dermatophilaceae; genus Intrasporangium; species Intrasporangium calvum_A. The sequence goes on along the minus strand of NZ_JAPFQL010000020.1, from coordinate 8,798 downwards.
GCAGGCCGAGGGCCTCCGGGTCGACCTGCACCGGCTCCCCGATCCGCCGGATGGTCAGCGCCACCGGCTCGGCCCCCGCGGCCTGGGTCAGCGGGACGAGGCCGGTGCGGAAGTCCCCCGACACGTCGAGACCGAGCTCCTCGAGACCGGGAATCGGGTTGCCGTAGGGCGATTCGCGCCCGTCCTGGATGAGGCTGAGGATCTTGCGCTCCACCTTCTCCGACATGACGTGCTCCCATCGGCACGCCTCGTCGTGGGCGTACTCCCACTCGAGCCCGATGACGTCGACGAGGAGCCGCTCGGCGAGTCGGTGCTTGCGCATCACGCGGGTCGCGAGCAGGCGACCCTCGTCGGAGAGCTCGAGGTGGCGGTCGTCGGTCACGCTGACGAGACCGTCACGCTCCATCCGGGCAACTGTCTGCGACACCGTCGGGCCGGAGTGGCCGAGCCGCTCGGCGATCCGCGCCCGGAGGGGGATGATGCCCTCCTCCTCCAGCTCGAAGATCGTCCGGAGGTACATCTCTGTGGTGTCGATGAGGTCGGTCACTGTCCTACTCTCTCAAAGAATCCTTCGTTGCCCCGGCTCGCCGCGTCGGGTCGTGACGGGGCACCCAGATGCGCAGCCACACCGCGCCGGCGACCGCGCCGATGCCGAGGGCGACCGAGGCGGCGCCGAGCGTCATGATGGCGCTCAGCCCTGACAACGCGAGGGGACCCGCTGCTCTTCCCACGTCCGCGCACAGGCGCCACCCCCCGAGGAACTGGGCGCGCCCCTCGGCGGGGGACGCGTCGGCGCCGAGCGTCATGATGAGGCCGGCCCCCAGGCCGTTGCCCAGGCCGAGCACCGTGGCTGCGGCCGTGACGGCGACCAACGTCGTGCTGAGGGGCAGCAGCGCCATGCCGAGCCCGAGGACGAGCATGCTGGGCACGGCCGCGGCGACGCGCCCGTGGCGGTCCATGAGCCAGCCGGACGGGTAGAACAGCAGCATGTCGACGGCGCCGGAGACCCCGAAGACGAGCGCGGTCTGGCTCGGGGACAGCCCGACCGACTCGGCCCAGAGCGGCACGAGTGCCTCGCGGACCGTGCGCGCCCCGGAGACCCACATGGCGCCGACTCCGAGCGTCAGCAGGACCGTGCGGTGCTCGACGAGGACCGAGACCACCGACCGTTGGCGGACCGGTTGCCCGTGGCCGCTCCGCCGCGTGATGTCGGGGGCGACGAGGACGAGGACGAAGGCCGCCAGACTCGCCCCGGCGCCGACCACGTAGGCAGCCGCCACGTCCCAGGTGGCGACGACCAGCGCCCCCAGGAAGGGGCCGACGAAGTAGCCGATGCGGTGGACACCGCCCAGTGTGGAGAGCGCGCGGGCCCGCATCCGGACCGGGACGGCCTCGGTGAGGTACGCCTGCCGGGCCAGGCCGAAGAGCGACGCGGCCAGACCGATCACGACGACGCCGGCGAACAGCATGGCGAGGGACCCGGCGGTCGCCGACAGGGCCATGCCGCCCGCCTCCACGAGTGCTGCGACGAGCAGTGCCTTGCGCTCACCGATCCGCGCGGCCAGGGCGCCGGAGGGCAGGTCGCCGAGCAGGGTGCCCACGCCGAGCGCCGCGACGAGGAGCGCGGCGAGGCCGACCGAGGCGCCGAGCTCGCGCGCCGACACGGCGATGATCGGGGCAATGGCGCCCGTGCCCGTCGAGGCCAGGAGGGTCGGACCGTAGGCCGACAGCGCGATGGCCCGAAGGGTGGCGCGAGAGCCCTGCTCGGGTGTCGGCTCCGGCGTCGGAACGGGCACGGTCATCGTTCGCACCTTACGGTTCAGCGGGCGCCGTCTCACCAGGTGGCCACTTCTTGGTCACCTCGGCGGGCACGCCTCGTGCTCAACGGTCTCGGACGCGCCACGGCCCCCTAACGATTGCGCATCTGCGGTCGCCCGGCGCCCGATCCCCCAGAAACGATGAATCCGTGAACACTCCCGGTCAGCACCTCACGAGCGTGCCGTATGCCGCTGGGCTCGCTGCCCGGGTCGGCGCCGGCTGGGTGCCGTGACCCTTCCCGGGCCCACGGGGGCGGGCCCCCGGGTGGCCGTGCTGTTCACGTCGTGCCTCGTGGTCGTCGCGGGGTCCCTGGCGGTGTCGCTCGCGTCGGCCGTGTCCACGGTGGTGCTCGGCGTCGTCCTCCTCGGTGTCCTTCACGCCGTGCTCGAGCTGCGATACGTCGCGGGTCGGTTCTCCGGCCTCGCCCTGGGCCTCGGGCGGCCGTTCATGCGCCTCGTGGCCGTGCTCCTCGCGGGGATCGTCCTCAGCCGGCTGCTGGGCGGGCTGGTCGGCCGTCCGGCCAACGTCGCGGAGATCCTGCTCGGGTATGCGCTCGTCGCCGTGTCGATCCCCCGCGTGCTCGCCCGACCTCAGCGGGTGCCGGTGTGGGCGCTGACCGGCGTGGCCGCCCTCGCCTCGCTGCGGTGGCCCGAGGAGCACTTCGTCGCACTGGCGCACCTGCACCTCGTCACGGTTGTCGTCTTCCTCTGGGAGTGGTCACGGCGCCTCCCGTCGGCCCGGTCCCGACGCGCCTTCCGTGTCCTGCAGGCCGGCTGGGCCCTGGTCATCCCGGCTCTCATCGTGGCCGGCTGGGCCGACTCCTGGCTCGGGACGGATGCCACGTTCGTCCGAAGCCTCGTCGGCGACGGCCACTCCGTCGTCGCGGGGGCCCAGCCGCCCGGAGGGGTGGGCACCGTCGTCGGCACCCGCTTCCTCGCTGCGTTCGCCTTCCTTCAGACCATGCACCTGCTGACCTGGGTCGCGTTCTTCCCGCGCCACGCCCCCGACGCCGCGGCGGACCTCGAGGAGCGGCTGCCGTGGCTGACCGGTGCGCGGGTCTGGGCCATCGGGTTCCTCGGAGCCGCGATGTTCGCAGTCCTGCTCGTCAGCGACTACTCCACGGGGGTCGTGCTCCACGACGCCCTGGGCAGCCCACACGTCTACGTGGAGATCCCGCTCGTCCTCGCGCTCCTCGGTCGGCGCTGGTCGGGTGGCGGCCCTGACGATTCGGACGTCACCTCGCCCGACGGGGCGCAGCGCCGGGCCCTGATAACCCCTTGGCGGCCGGCGCCCCACCGACGTACGGTCGGGGTGAGCAGCAAGGAAGGAGGTGGTCCGCGAAGTGATTTCTTCCGGAACGTGTGAGGTGGCCACGCGATAGCCGCGTCCCCACCCGCACCAAGGATGAGTGCAGGGCAGTCCGACCCGGTCGGGCTGCCCTGTCTCCTTGTCCCGGAACCCCGAGCTCACCCCCCGAGCTCAGCCCCCGAGCTGAGGGCACGGGCTCAGGGCTGCCGGCGTGAGCGGGCCCAGGAGTGCGGGTCCGCCAGGTCGCCGTCACCGGTGCGGGTGAAGACGATCCGGTCGTGCAGTCGATCGACCCGCCCCGCCCAGAACTCCACCTCGTCACACCTGATCCGGTAGCCGCCCCAGAAGTCCGGCACCGGCATGTCGCCCGGCTCGCCCCGGTCGGGGAACCGCTCGAGCATCTCCTGCCAGCGCTGCTCCAGCTGCCCCCGCCCGGCAGCGGGCCGCGACTGGTCGGACGCCCACGCCGACAGCCTCGAACCATACGGCCGAGAGTTGAAGTAGGCCGCCACCTCCTCCCGGTCGACCGGCTCGACCAGTCCGCGGAACCGGACCGCGCGGTGCAGCGCGGGCCAGGTCAGCGTGGCGGCGATCCGCGGGTTGGCCGACAGCTCCTCGGCCTTGGTGGACTCGAGGTTGGTCACGAAGCCCGGACCACGCTCGTCGAGGAAGCGCATGAGGACGGTGCGCACGTTCGGCCGCCCGTCGGCATCCACTGTCGCCACGGCCATCGCCGTCGGCTCGGACCCGTCGTCACGCCCGGCGGCGAGAGCGGTGTCGACCCAGCTCCGGACGAGTGGGTACGGAGCCCCGGGCACGTCCGCCTCGAGCAGACCGTCCGCGGCGTCGACGGGGCCGGTGTGTTCAGGATCGGGTCTGGCCATGCCTCCAGACTAGGGTTCGGGGCAGGACCCGCGACCAGCGAGCGACGAGGAGTGACCCATGGCAGGCACGGGCAGGGCGGTCTCGAAGATCGTCAAGGTGGGCGCCAAGTACGGCCCCCAGATCTGGGTGGCGAGCAAGGCGTTGCGCGAGCCTGCGAAGGAGGCAGCGCAGAAGGTCATCGCGAGCGAGAAGGCGCGCAAGCAGGCGTTCGACCACGCGAAGTCGCTCTCGGACGGCAGCATCCTCAAGGTCTACGAGGGCGACCGGTCGCTCTGGATCGTCTTCAGCGGTGACACGGCCATCACGGTCTATCCGGTCTCCGCGACGCCGCTGCCCAGCCTGTTGCGGGGTGCCGACCTCACCAAGCGGATCCGCCCGACGGACCAGCTGACGGCGAAGGACCGGGCCAAGGACGCCGCGACCTCCGCCCTCCGGCGCGGAAAGCCCGGCGCCATCAACTGACCCCCCCACCTCGAGTGGCCCCGGCATCCACACCCCCCAATCTCGAGTGGCCCCGGCATCCACAGCAGGTCGTGACCTGGTCTGTGGACGGCGGGGCCACTCGAGGTGGGACGGCGTCAGTCCGCGATGTCGAGGCCGAGCTCCGCAGCGAGAACATCAGCCAGCTCGATCAGCTGGAGGCGGCTCACTCGCGCCCCCTTGAGCGCGGTCAAGCCACGCGGCGAACGCAGCGTCGCCCCGGAGAGGTCGAGAGCGGCATGCGACCCCCTCCCGAACTCCGGCTCGACGAGGGTGCACCCCTCGAAGCTCAGGCCGTCCACGGTGGCCTCCGCGAGGTCCAGCTCGGTGACGATGCAGTCGACGAAACGCACGTCCTTGAGCCGGGAGCCCCGCAGGTTGAGGAAGTCGACCTTGCCACCGGTCACGGTGACGTCCCGCCAGGTCGATCCCCACGCGGAGACGGCCGCCAGCCTGCAACCCTCGATCGTGACGTCGGCGAGGCTCGCCCGTGCCAGCGTGACGCCGGCTCCACCGACCCGCTCCCAGCGACATTCCGACCACCGCGACGACTCGAGGTGCACGTCGTCGAGGGTGCAGCCGGTGAGGGTGCACTCGAGGAAGGTGACCCCCTCGAGATGGGCGCGGCTCAGGTCAGTGCCATCGAAGCGGACGAGGTCGAAGTCCTCGTCGTCCCGGCCGGTGAGAACGTCGTGGGCGTAAGCCGATTGGTGCGCTGCTGACGGCATACGGTGAGTCTGTCAGCCCCGTCCGACGGCGACGGCCTGCGATGTGCAGAATGGCTGGTGGCCCACGCCGGGGTGGCAGACCACCGCGGTGCCCATCGAACCTGACAAGGACCGACATGGCAGACCACACACCCGACCCGGACTTCAAGCCAGGCCTCGAGGGGGTCATCGCCTTCGAGTCGGCCATCGCCGAGCCCGACAAGGAGGGTGGCGCGCTGCGCTACCGCGGCGTCGACATCGAGGACCTCGTGGGTCACGTGTCCTTCGGCAACGTCTGGGGCCTGCTCGTCGACAACAAGTTCAACCCTGGCCTGCCGCCGGCCGAGCCCTATCCGCTCCCGGTCCACACCGGCGACGTCCGGGTCGACGTCCAGTCCGCCCTGGCGATGCTCGCCCCGGGCTGGGGCTTCCGGCCGACCCTCGACATCGAGCCCGAGGAGGTGCGCGCCAACCTGGCCCGGGCTGCCGTGATGGCGCTGTCCTTCGTCGGCCAGTCCGCTCGCGGTCTCGACAAGCCGATGGTGCCGCAGTCCGAGGTCGACAAGGCCAGGACGATCACCGAGCGGTTCATGATCCGGTGGCGCGGCGAGCCGGACCCGAAGCACGTCGAAGCCGTCGACGCCTACTGGGTCTCCGCGGCCGAGCACGGCATGAACGCCTCGACCTTCACGGCACGCGTCATCACCTCGACCGGTGCCGACGTCGCCGCCGCCCTCTCAGGTGCCGTCGGCGCCATGTCCGGTCCGCTCCACGGCGGCGCGCCGTCCCGGGTGCTCCACATGCTCGAGGGAGTCGAACGCGAGGGCGACGCACTCGCCTACGTCAAGGGAGTGCTGGACCGGGGCGAGCGCCTGATGGGCTTCGGGCACCGCGTCTACCGGGCCGAGGACCCGCGGGCGCGAGTCCTGCGCGCGGCAGCGGAGCGGCTCGGGGCGCCCCGGTTCGAGACGGCCGCCGCGCTCGAGAAGGCAGCACTCGAGGAGTTGCAGGCCCGCCGCCCCGACCGGGTTCTCGCCACCAACGTCGAGTTCTGGGCCGCGGTGATCCTCGACTTCGCCGAGGTGCCACCGCAGATGTTCACCCCGATGTTCACCTGTGCGCGCACGGCTGGCTGGTCGGCGCACATCCTCGAGCAGAAGGTCACCGGTCGCCTGATCCGGCCGTCGTCGCGCTACATCGGCGAGGGTCCGCGCAAGCCCGAGGACGTCGACGGCTGGACCCCCGACCTCGCTCACTGATCGCCCACATGATCGCCCACTGATTGCCGCCGACCGGGCCGAGCCCGGCGGTGCCAGAAAATGCCAGAAAACCTGGATGCGTCGCCTCGAGGAGACGCATCCAGGTTTTCGATAGGCATGACCCCGACGCAGGCAGGCGCTTGCGACGCATCGAGGTCGACCCGACGCACAGCATGGAGCCGGGCCGTCGTCAGCGGTGGGGGCGGTTCAAGCGGCGTCGGCTGCGAGCTGCTCCCGGACCCGGCCTTCGATGAGCCGCAGGTCGTCGAGCTCGGCCATGACCAGGCGGACGAACCTCCAGTCCTTGCGCCGGACGGCGTCCTCGCGCCGCTTCTCGCGGAAGACCGCGTCCGGTCCCTCGTCACCGCAGTACTTGGCCTTGCCATCGACCTCGACGAGGACCCGAGTCCCGACGATCCGGAAGTCGGCCACCTTCTCCCCCTGGTCGGTCTCGACGCGGAACTGCGGCTCGACCTGCCAGCCGAGCTGGCGCAACCGGTGGCCGGCGATGCTCTCGCCAGGAGACTCGATCCGGCCGTCCGCGTGCTCCAGCATCGTCCGGACGGGCGCGATCTGCCGCGACCGGCCGAGCAGGTCGATCGCTTCGTCGAGGTCGCCTCGGTCCACCTTCCTGCCGTGCAGCGCGGCATCCGCCGCGATCAGGGCCGTCAGCGGCTCAGCCGCCAGGCCGGCCTGGACGATCGCGACCGCGAGCGGCACCCGGTCACTCTCGGGCACACCCCAGACGGCCCGGTGCAGCATCACCCCCGGCCGGCGCCGCGATGATCCGGCGGCGATCCGGGTCAGGTGGACGGTGCGCAGGTCGGCGTACATCACCGGCAGGCTCGCCCAGATCAACGCGGACTGGTGGCTGACCATGGCCCGGCCCTCGAACCGGTAGAACGCCGCCCGGGCAGCCAGCCGGTTCCAGTCGACGTCATCGGCCGGCGGTCGCGTCGCGTACCACCCGCGCACGAGCGGATGCGCCCGACCTTCGCCCACGGCGCGCGCGATCGCGTCGGAGTCGAGGCCGTGGCCCCGGGCCCAGGCCGCCGAGAAGACGTCACGCCGAGCGACATGCGACAGATCCATGCCCTCAGCCTCCCCATTCGCCGCCGCTGCCGCTCTGGCTGACCTCACACCTGTGGAGGACCGGTCAGGGCCCAAGGGGATGTGGACGGCCCGAGGTCAAGGCGATGCAATCCACCGACCCGACCCACCGCCAGAGCCCGGCCGGCACCAGGAACCCAGCCCAGCGGCATACGACACCCGCTCGTCCCGTGCTGTGGGCGTCCACACAGCGGTCGGCCGTGTTCAGCCACTGGACACCTACGGTTCAATGGTCCGGTGACAACGGCGTCACCCGTCAGCAACACGCCCGCCACCGCCCGCCGTGGCCCCACCCCAAGGTGAAACCGTGACCGACGCCCCCGCCAGCACGCCGACCATCACCATCCCGAGCGAGCTCATCCCGTCCGACGGCCGGTTCGGTTCCGGCCCGTCCAAGGTCCGCCCCGAGCAACTCGACCACCTCGCCAGCCTGGGCCGCACCGTCCTCGGCACGTCGCACCGCCAGGCCCCCGTCAAGAACCTGGTCGGCTCCGTCCGCTCCGGACTGCGCGACCTCTTCAGCCTGCCGGAGGGCTACGAGGTCATCCTCGGCAACGGCGGCTCGACCGCGTTCTGGGACATCGCCGCCTTCGGTCTCGTCCGCGAGCGCGCCCAGCACCTCGCCTTCGGTGAGTTCTCGAGCAAGTTCGGCAACGTGACGCACAACGCGCCGTTCCTCGGCGACTCCACGATCATCAAGGCCGAGCCGGGCACGCTGCCGACGGCCCGGGCCGAGGCGGGCGTCGACGTCTACGCCTGGCCGCACAACGAGACGTCGACCGGCGTCATGGCACCCATCCAGCGCGTCGAGGGCGCCGACGAGGACGCGCTCGTGCTCATCGACGCGACGTCCGGTGCCGGTGGCCTCCCGGTCGACATCGCGCAGACCGACGTCTACTACTTCGCGCCCCAGAAGTGCTTCGCCTCGGATGGTGGCCTCTGGCTGGCGCTCTTCTCCCCCGCTGCGCTGGCCCGGGTCGAGGAGATCGCCGCCACCGATCGCTGGGTGCCGGACTTCTTCAGCCTGCCGACCGCGATCGACAACTCGCTGAAGAACCAGACCTACAACACCCCCGCGGTCGCCACGCTCGCCATGCTCGACGCGCAGCTGCAGTGGCTCAACGGCAACGGCGGCCTCGACTGGGCGACGAGCCGGACCAAGGACTCGTCGAGCCGCCTCTACGAGTGGGCCGAGTCGACGTCCTACACGACGCCCTACGTCTCCGACCCG